>CANKWR010000046.1 GCA_947487525.1 Bacteroidota bacterium | reverse complement strand
TTAATCCCAAAGTATTCTCCCCATCCTTCGCCATCATAATTACCCCACCACGCGGTCCACGCAATGTTTTGTGGGTGGTAGAAGTTACAAAATGACAATGGTTAAATGGAGAACTTAATAATCCCTTGGCAATTAATCCTGATGGGTGTGCGATATCGGCGAGTACAAATGCACCTACTTCATCTGCCACTTTTCTGATTCTTGCATAGTCAATATCACGACTGTAAGCACTGGCGCCACAAATAATTAATTTAGGCTTATGCGCTCTTGCTTGACTTTCTAACATTTCATAGTCAATGAGTCCAGTTTCTTTTACCACACCATAAAAATGAGGCTTGTATGTTTTACCTGAAAAGTTGACAGCACTTCCATGTGTTAAGTGACCACCCATACTTAAGTCCAAACCTAGGATAGCATCACCTGGTTGTAAAATAGCCAACATCAAGGCGGCGTTTGCTTGTGCACCACTATGCGGTTGTACGTTGGCATATTCAAGACCAAATATTTCTTTTAAACGATCAATGGCCAACTGCTCCGTTTTATCTACAATCTCGCAACCTCCATAATATCTTTTACCTGGGTATCCTTCGGCATATTTATTGGTCATTACACCACCCGTTGCTTGCATTACTTGTAAGCTGGTGAAGTTTTCAGAAGCGATTAGTTCAATGCCACGACGTTGGCGTTGTAATTCTTGGTTGATAATGTCAAAAACCAGGGTATCTCTTTGCATATTGGGAATTTTATAAAATGAGGTGATTTTTCGTAAAATATTTGGCAAAAATAAATCCATTCTAACCCCTATACAAAGCTTTCTTTCAACAGTTGCCCCTCTAATATCCACATTTGCAATAAGTTTAGGGTAAAAACCTATTTATAGGCCATTTTAGCATGAAAATTGGCCTTTTACTAACGGTTATTTGCTACTTTTACCCTCCCCAAAAAGGAAACACATGAAGGCGATTATCCCGGTAGCAGGAGCAGGTGCAAAATTGCGACCACATACCTATACACAACCCAAGGCACTTATTCCCATAGCTGGTAAAACCATTTTAAGTTTTATTGTAGATCAGTTAAGGGAGGTAGGTATTCAGGAATATATATTTATTGTTGGTTATTTAGGGGAGAAAATCCAGGATTATGTGCAGCAAACCTACCCCAATTTAAAAACCCATTTTGTATATCAGAACAATCGTCAGGGAACGGCACACGCTATTCAATTGACTAAAGAAATTGTGGGGAATGACGAAGTATTTATTGCTCTTGGAGATACCATTTGTGAATTTGATATTAGAGAAGTAATGGACAGTCCAACGAGTATGTTGGGTATTAAAAAAGTAGATGACCCAAGACAGTTTGGGGTGGTTGAATTAGATGAAGTAGGCAAAGTAATTCATGCAGTTGAAAAGCCTTCTATTCCTAAAAGTAATAATGCACTTGTTGGCTTATATAAAATTAAAGAGTCAGAAATTTTATTTGATTGTTTTGCGCAATTGGTTACGGAAAATATCAAGTCACACGGAGAATATAATTTAACAGATGCATTAGAGTGCATGATTAAAAAAGGCATTTCCTTTGATACTTTCAAAGTAAAGCATTGGTATGATTGCGGTAAAAAAGAATCTTTGTTAGAAGCCAATGCGGTATTGCTTAAAAAGAGTGGCGGACTCACTGTGAACCCTGAACTATACGTGAATACCATTATTATTCCTCCGGTAAGTATTGCTGACCATTGTGTGATTGAAAATTCAATTATTGGTCCACATGTAACCATCGGCAATAACACTACTATTAAAAGTTCGGTGGTAAAAGAAAGTATTATTGGCACTTACACTTCCTTGGATGAAGTGGTGCTCGACAATTCTTTAATAGGCAGTGATGCTTCGGTGAAAGGATTAAGTCGTACCTTAAACATTGGTGACAATACGGAGATAGATTTTGGATAAAATGGTTATCTATTCATAATTCTTTTTTAGAAAAACGGTTTATAATAATTTCATAGCGCAGTTTATTTTTTTATTGCTTCAACTTTTTGTTATGTCATTTGAAAATAGAATTACCTCCCTTTTCAAGATCGAATTACCCATTATTCAGGCGGGTATGGTTTGGGCCAGTGGATGGGAGCTCGCCAGTGCGGTGAGTAATGCGGGCGGCTTGGGTATTTTAGGGGCAGGTAGTATGTACCCCGATATTTTAAGGGAGGAGATTCAAAAAACAAAAGCCGCAACCGATAAACCATTTGCAGTGAACCTGCCTATGTTGTATCCTGATTTGCAAGCGCATATTCAAATTATTATTGAAGAAAAAGTACCCATTGTTTTTACCAGTGCAGGCAATCCCAAAATTTGGACCGCTACTTTAAAAGAAGCAGGGATTGTGGTGGTGCATGTGGTGAGTAGTGCCTTATTTGCCCAGAAGGCCGAAGCAGCAGGATGTGACGCGGTGGTAGCGGAAGGCTTTGAAGCAGGAGGACATAATGGTAGAGAAGAAACTACTACCATGGTATTAATTCCATTGGTGCACAAGGCCGTAAAAATACCGGTCATTGCAGCAGGAGGCATTGCTACTGGGGCACAAATGTTGGCCGCTTTTGCCTTGGGTGCGGAAGCAGTTCAAATAGGATCGCGTTTTGTATGTAGCGTAGAATCCAGTGCACATATTCATTTTAAAAAAGCAGTGATGGATGCGGGAGAAGGGGATACCCAATTGGGATTAAAGCAATTGGCACCAGTGCGTTTATTAAAAAACAGTTTTGCCTTAAGTATATTGGCATTAGAAAGAGAAGGGCAGGACAAGGAAGCGCTCGCCGCATTTTTAGGTCGAGGCCGTGCTAAAAAAGGAATGTATGAAGGCGATATGAAGGAAGGAGAATTAGAAATTGGACAAGTAAGTGCAATGATTGAACAAATAAAACCTGCCGCTGAAATTGTGCATGAAATATGGAAGGACTTTCATGAAGGGGTGGAACATTTAAAAGCCCTTCCATTCAATAGATCTTTCTAAATTATCATTTAGTCCTTGTGAATCATCGTTGAATTGCCTTGCGCTAAACAAGTCATCACTACATCATTAATACAAACATGCTTTGGCAAATTAGCCACATACCAAGCAGTGTCTGCAATATCTGCTGGTTGTAAAGGGGTGTAGCCTGCATATACGGCTGCTGCTTTTGAGGCATCTCCTTTAAAACGTACCAATGAAAAATCAGTTTCTACTGCACCAGGGTGAATGGCGGTTACTTTAATATGGTAAGGCAGTAAATCAATTCTTTGTGCTTTGCTAATCGCATCTACTGCATGCTTAGTGGCACAATAAACATTGCCATCCTTGTATACTTCTTTGCCTGCCGTACTTCCAATATTAATGATATGCCCTTCTTGCTTTATTAAATAGGGAAGCACTGCTTTAGAGGCATACAATAAACCTTTTATATTGGTGTCAATCATGGTTTCCCAGTCCTCCAAATTGGCGTCTAAAAAGGAATCACGCCCCAATGCCAATCCAGCATTGTTGACTAATAAATCCACTGTTTGCCATTCGGCTGGCAGATTGCCTAAATTTTCAAATACGGCTTCTTTGTTTCGAATATCAAAAACCAAGCAAAGCGTTTTCACCCCAAATTGCTTTTGTAATTCAGCAGCTACGGCTTCTAATTTTTCTTTTCTCCGTGCTGTTAAAATTAAATTCCAGCCACCTGCTGCAAATTTTTCGGCAATGGCTTTCCCAAATCCCGAACTAGCGCCTGTAATTAAAATGATCTTTGACATACTGTTACTTTTTTTCTGCTGCTTGAATAAATCCAAGTAGCGCATGGTTAACTTTTTCAGTAGCTTCTAGCATCCCCATATGACCTACCTCTTTAAGTATCATAACATTATTTGGAGGCAATAGTTGAGTTTGTTGTAAAGAATCTTCCATGGGGACCGCAATATCCGCTTCTCCCACAATCATCCAAATGGGTATGCGTTGTTGGGTGAGCAAATGCGTATGTGCTTTTCGATTACGCATGGCCATGACAAATTGAATCATCGCCTCGCTACTGACATCACTTACACTATCCATGACATTCTGTATTTGTTCGGGATGCATTTGCTTAAAAGCATTGCCGAATAAATTTTGGGTAGCTGTTTCTAGAAATTTTCGGGTCCCATTTTCTTGTATAAACTCCGCTACTTTTAAACGAGATTCTTTTTTGGCAGGGCTGTCTTCAAAACTAGTGGAATGCACAAGTCCCAATCCAATTACATGGTTTACATAATAATCTGCAAGAGCTAAACCAATATAGCCTCCCATGCTATGCCCAATTACATAATATTTGTCAATATGTAAACTATGCATGAACTCATGCATCAGTTCAACATAATTTTGAATAGTGGGAGCATGAGCATAATGAATAGTTAATGGCTTACAGTGTACGCCTGGCAAATTGGGTGCAATTACCCGAAAATATTTTGAGAGAAAAGTAATTTGTTCTTTCCAAATGCAATGATCTTCTCCAAATCCATGAAGGAGTAAAACAACCGCTTTTGTATCCTTCGTTTCACCATTGTCCTCATCAAAATAGGCCAATTGATCCACACCGTAATCGTAATAGTGTAACATATTTGTTTATTTAGGACACCTAATTATATTGAATAGCTAATCGTATTTTGCGCGCTTTCCTCTCTGGATAAGCCTTATTTGCAAGAACAATACAATCACCATTAAAACAATGACTGAATTTGAAAAATGTTGGGGAATCCAATGGCTCATCATCATGAATAAAACAGTCACTGTAAAAAAGAGGTAGCCCAAATATCCTGTCCATTTTTTAGATATAAAATACAGAGGAAGTGCAATCAAATACAATGGGTGCAGCCAAATTAAATTATAATTTTCATGGCAGGCGGTATGTAGTGAAAACTGGCTCATGTATACAACCAGGGCACCGCCAATGCCCATTAGGAATAGTATGCTGATATCCATGATATTGGCAATGCGTTGTGTAAGCAAAGCATTCCAGTTGGCTACAAATACATAAAGCAATAAAATGGTTATTAAAATAGCGATAGGCGCCCACCCTTTTTTGGCAGTTTTGGTATTGTATTTAATGTCATTACTTGCTAGAATCAGCTTTGGGTTTAAGGCTATCTTCTTATACAAAAGTGCAGGCAAGAAAGCTTCCTGTGTGAGGTTAGGGCGTTGGTCAGCCACGGCGCCTAATAATAAATCAATGCCCAGTCCAATCCAACCCAATCCGTTTTGGTAAGGAGCGGCAACCACTTCTTCCCGATAGGAACGAATGCCAATGCTATAATTATTGATAGGAGCATGTTTAAATAAACCATCTTTAATTCGAGTAGTACAGTTGTCGCCGATAAAATTGTATAAATAGAATCTGTTGGCAGGCAACATATTATTTTGCAATTCAAGTTGCCATTTTATTTTTTCTGCCGGGGTTAGTTTTAATACTTGTTCGTGTACATCTCGGCCAAAATATTGGTATTCATATAAAAAATTGGAGTAGCTATCGGAACTAATAAAGTAGTTTAAGTCTCCCCGCATAAATTTGGCAACAAAATTAGGGGTATTAAAATCAAAACTCCCAAAGTTGTATACGATATCGGTTTGGTGTATGCTATCCGTTACCCGAATTGCCGTATGACCCCAAATAGTATAAATGTCATCCCCCGCATCACAAGTAATAAGGCTAATACGCAGTTTTGGATTTTGTAAAGTATCCTGTGCTTTGAGGACATTGCTTATAGCCATACCCAATTGGAATAGCAAAATGAGTAGCATTGCTTTGGAAAATACAGTTTCCAATTTTGTACTCCACTTTTTTTTCATTCAAACTTATTTGCGGCTATAATTAGGAGCCTCTTTGGTAATATCTATGTCGTGCGCATGACTTTCCTTCATACCTGCGTTGGTAATTTGAACGAAAGTGGCGTTTTGTAAATCCTTCACTGTTTTCGCACCGCAATAGCCCATACCTGCTTTTAATCCACCCACAAATTGATAAATAATTTCACTAAGAGTTCCTTTATAAGCTACACGGCCTTCAATTCCTTCTGGTACAAATTTTTTGCTATCGGTGCCTTCTTGAAAATAACGATCGCCACTTCCTTGGCCCATGGCACCAATACTTCCCATACCACGGTAACCTTTAAATTTACGACCCTCATAAATAATAGTTTCACCCGGGCTTTCTTCGGTACCTGCAAAAATGCTACCCATCATTACGCAATTCGCGCCAGCTGCTAATGCTTTAACCATATCACCTGTATAACGAATACCACCATCCGCAATAACAGGAACATTTTTTCCTTTTAAGGCTTTAGTTGCTTCCATAATAGCTGTTAATTGCGGAACTCCAGCACCTGCTACAATTCTTGTAGTACAAATAGAACCTGGTCCGATACCCACTTTCACAGCGTCGGCACCCGCATTCGCTAAAGCCAATGCACCTTGCGCTGTTGCCACATTTCCAGCAATGACAGGTAAGTTTTTAAAATTCTTTTTTAATGTTTTTAAGGCTTCAATAACGCCCTTGCTATGACCATGTGCACTGTCTAAAGAAACAATGTCTACACCTACTGCATTTAATGCAGCTGCACGATCTAGTAAATCTTTTGTAATACCTAATGCAGCACCAACCAATAGTCGACCAATTTTATCTTTCACGGCATTGGGGAAAGCGCTTAATTGTAAAATATCACGGTAGGTGATTAAGCCAATTAATTTTCCCTGCTTGCTTACTACTGGTAATTTTTCAATTTTATGTTGACGTAATATTTTTTCTGCTTTTTTTAAATCTGTTCCTTCTGGCGCAATGATTAAATTTTCCTTTGTCATGACTTCACTCACTTTGCGCTTACGATCGGTTTCGAAACGCAAATCACGATTGGTTAAAATACCTACCAATTTATGTCCTTTGTCAACAATGGGAATACCGCCAATTTTATTTTCCTTCATTAACAATAGAGCGTCCCCAATGGTCGCGTTTACTTCTAATGTAATGGGATCTACAATCATGCCACTCTCACTACGTTTTACTTTACGTACTTGTTCCGCTTGACGTTCGATACTCATGTTTTTGTGCAAAATGCCAATACCCCCTTCACGTGCTAAAGCAATGGCCAAGCTCGCTTCGGTAACGGTGTCCATTGCTGCAGACAAAATTGGAACGTTGAGTTGAATGTTTTTGGTAAGTTGACTGTAGATTTTTACTTCGGAAGGAAGCATCTCAGAATAAGCCGGCATTAACAATACATCGTCGAATGTTAAGCCTTGACCAAAAATGCGGGTGTTGTTGGTAGAATTTCTTATTGCCATAGGCAAAGGTAGCTTTTTGGCTCATTTAGGCAAAATTGTTTTTTAAAACCATTGAAAAACAGCCACTTAGCTACAGGAATATACATTTCCTGCATGTAAATGGATCAGCCCATTTAGTTCAAGTTGTATTAAATAACCAGCTAAAACACCAGTGCTCAGGTCCAATTGCATTTCAATAGCATCCTTATGGATGGGTCCCTGTGATTGTATAAGCAAATAAACAGATGCTGAGATGGGATCTGAATTTACCTGAGGCGTTAGCCGATTTTTAGATGAGTCATTAGGTATTACTTGTTGTGGAGGCCAATTGAGTTGTTCTAATAAATGAATTGGATCATGGTACATGCTGGCAATTTCATTTTTGATTAGCCACAAACATCCCTTGCTTTTTGCATCGTGAATTTTTCCTGGTACCGCAAAAACTTCTCTATCATATCCTCTTGCTAGTTTTGCAGTAATCATACTACCGCCATCAATATTGCTCTCAATAACAATGGTCATGTCACTCATGCCAGCAACAATCCGATTGCGTTTTGGAAATTGATAAGGCAGGGTTAAAGTTTTTTGCCTGCATTCCGTAATCAGGCCTCCCTTGTTTTGCAACATTTTTATCGCCAGTCGTCGATGTTGATTTGGATAAATAGTATCCAACCCATGCGCCAGAATACCCCAGGTAGGAATATTGTTTTCAACAGCTAATTCATGTGCAATACCATCTACGCCCAAGGCCATGCCACTGATCACGCCAATTTTTAAATGCACTAAACCTGCTAGTAATTCTTGGATCACTTTTTTTACTTGGTAGCTGTGTTGCCTCGTGCCTACAATGCTAATTAATTGAGGTTGATTAAAATGATCAGCCCCTTTTACATAAAGTACCAGTGGCGGGTCGGCTATATTGGCAAGTCGATTGGGATAAAATGGATCAAGTATGGAAAAACAACCAATCCCATGCTTTTGCATAAACTGCATTTCATTTGCCGCCGCTTGCAATGGCCAGTTTGCTTTATTTTGTTTTTGAAACTGATAAATATTTATTGCGGATCCGTAGTACTGTAAAATTTTTAATTTTTGCCTTTCACTTACATTTTTCAACATACTAAAAGCAATGGTATACAGTAAATCGTCCCCTTGTAATTCATTTTCTTGCATTGCATGAACATAAATGAATTAGCCCAGCTCAATTACCGTAAAAATACTAGGGAAGTGTAATGGTAAAACTAGTGCGTCTATTTTGTGTGCGCCCAGCTTCGGTATTGTTATCTGCAATGGGCTTGCGCGCGCCGTATCCTTTAGTATAAATTAAAATAGGCTCAATCCCTTTTTGAATAAGGTAGGCTGCAATGGCTTCTGCTCTTTTGGAGGAAAGGGTTTCGTTTAAACGATCGCTACCCGTATTGTCGGTATGCCCTTCAATTAAAATGGTTGCTGTGGGATTATTTTTTAAATACGCCACTAGTGCATTTAATTCATTATTGGACCTGTTCTGTAATTGTGCAGAGTTGATATTGAAAAAAACGTTTTCAAAATTCTTAGTAAATACTTTTTGTATTGGTGCAAGTTCAAACTCAATGGTTTTACCATTGAACGCTTTGATGCTATCCGCTGTCATTAAGGAGCTTGCATATTCATGTTGCGGACTGCTTATTTGCAAAGCCAAGGTATCAAAATAAGGCAAGGCTAAAACAAAATACCCTGCATTGTCTACATAAATTTGCATAAACTGCGTGCTGTCCGTTAAGTCAGCCAATTTTACATTGCCTGGCAATGATTTTTTAGTACCCGCTTCAACGATATGTCCATTTAAATAATAGGTTTTATTTGCTTTCGTTTTTTCTGCTAAATTAATTTTATAAATATCAAGTCCGCCCCTGCTATCAGGTCGGTCACTTGCAATAAATCCTTCGGTTCCATTGCTTGAAATGGCCACACTGCCTTCATTGTCATAACTATTAATGGGGTATCCTAAATTCATAGGCTTTGTCCAACTCCCGTCTATTTTTTTTCTTGCTACAAATAAATCGGCATTGCCAAAACCAGGCCAACCATTGGAAGAAAAATACAAGCTATGGTTATCGGCATGAATAAAAGGGGTTTGCTCATCCCCTTTGGTATTGATATTGGGCCCTAAGTTCATGGCTTCTCCCCAACTACCTTCCTCGTCCAAGTAGGCAACATAAATATCGATGCCTCCAAAACCACCTGGCTTATTGCTGCAAAAATACAAGGCTTGTCCATCGGGTGAAATACTAGGTGCACTTTCCCAGTAAGTGGTATTGATATTGGGTCCTACATTCATAGGTTCCGACCAGCCAGTAGGGGTTTTAACGACGGCATAAATGTCATACCGGCCCAATCCATATTCTTGTAATTCAGCAGCAAAGAATAATGTTTTTAAGTCGGAGGATAAACTCGGCGCTCCTTTTTTATCGCTGTTATTGATGCTGTCCATTAATGGTATAGCATTGCTAAACCCAGTGGGAGTGATGGTGCTATAATAAAAATCCTCTCGAGTAATACCGTCTCTTCGCATAAATAAAAACAAGCTATCCTGCACGGTCACTGCAGGGAAGTATTCCGGAGCCGCCGTGTTGATGCTGTCACCTGCATTGATTACCTGTATGTTTGAATCTACAACCTGCTGCATCGCAAAATCACAAATAGACATTAGTTCGGCTGCCTTTGATTTTAAATTGCTTGGCAAAGCTTCGTATTGCGTTTTGAGTAGGCTTAATGCTTTGGGATAGTTTCCGATACTAGCATAGGCAGTGGCATACTTTACAAACAAATTATTAAAATAGCTAGGGTCTTTTATGGAACCGCTTTCAAATACTTGAATGGCCTCCCTATTTTTTTTATGGTCAATATAATATTCAAAAAGGGCAATATAACTATCTAAATAATAACTATCTTTTTCAATGCTTGTATGTAAAAATTTAACGCCTTCCTCGAAATGGTAATTTTCAAAAGCAGCCATTGCTTTTTGGTATAGTTTCTTGGCAGCATTGGTATTGGCTTGTGCGTACAAACTTTCATTAGAACAAAGAATGCATAATAGTAAAACGATGGGTGCAGCCAACTTGCGAAGCATAAGTAAATTTATTTTGTAAATATACTTAGGGGACTTGAATGTACTTATGCAATTGGGCACTTAACTCCCATTTTGGGTTTGCTTTAACATACTCAATTACCAAGGGGGTAATTTGTGCTTGCTTGTCCCATTCAGGCTGCAAATATAATTTACAATCAGGTCCAACTTGCTTTGCATAGGTTTCCGCCCATTCAAAATCGGAGTTGTTAAATACCACTACTTTTAATTCTGAAGCCAATGCTATATTTTCTTCAATAGGTGCTTTAAATTTTTTAGGAGATAAGCATACCCAGTCCCAGTGTCCGGACATAGGACTTGATCCCGAAGTTTCAATATTGGTTTGAAATCCAGCTGCTTTTAGCGCTGTTGTTAATGGGTCTAACTGATACAATAAAGGTTCGCCTCCTGTAATAATGGCCAAGCGCGCAGGATGTTCTAAGGCACTATTTACAATTGCTTCAATTGACAACACCGGATGCTTACTGGCATCCCAACTATCTTTCACATCACACCAAACACATCCTACATCACAACCTGCCAAGCGAATAAAATAAGCCGCTTTGCCTTGGTGATATCCTTCGCCTTGCAAAGAATAAAACATTTCCATTACTGGGTATTGCTTGGGTTGATTTTCGCTCATGAATTGTTTAACTGCTTCGGTGTATTAAAGTAGAAATAAATTAAAATTTGCCTTCGTATGCTTTCATGGTATTCATTAACAAGCCAGCAATGGTCATTAATCCAACGCCACCAGGAACTGGGGTTACCGCCGAAGCTTTGGCAATGGCTGCTTCGTAGTTCACGTCCCCTTTAATGCGGAAGCCTTTTTTGGCGGTCGCATCTTCCACTCTTGTAATACCCACGTCAATGATTACGGCACCTGGTTTAATCATTTCGGCCGACACAAAATTAGGGATGCCTACCGCTACCACCAATATATCGGCTTGTTGTGCCAATTTAATGGTCTCTTCTTTAGGGGTATTTCTATGACAAAGTGTAACAGATGCATTGCCTTGAGGTCGATCACCACTCAATAAAATACTCATGGGTCTTCCTACAATATTGCTACGTCCAATTACAACGACATGCTTGCCTTTTGTTTCAATCTTAAAATATTCGAGCATCAATAAAACGCCATAAGGGGTTGCAGGAATAAAGGTATCCATTCCTTGCACCATTCTCCCAATATTCATTGGATGAAAACCGTCCACATCTTTATTGGGATGAATCGCTTCAATAATTTTTTCGTCGTGAATATGTTTTGGTAAAGGCAGTTGCACCAAAATGCCATCTACATTTTTATCTTCATTTAGTGCATGAATTTTTGCTAGTAAATCGGCCTCGGTTACATCGTTGTCAAAGCGAATTAAGGAACTGCCAAAACCAGTTTCATCACAATTTTTCACCTTGCTGGCTACATAGGTTTCACTTGCCCCGTTATTGCCCACTAAAATAGCGGCTAAATGGGGTGTTCTTTTTCCAGCTGCTTTTAAGGCATCTGTTTTTTGTAAAAGGCTAGCTTTTACGGCTGCGGAGGCGATTTTTCCATCTAGTACTAACATGGCGCAAATTTAGTTCATAGAAATGCTGTAGGCTAATTTTTTTTTAACATTCCATCCCCTGTATCTTTGCCACTCAATTTATACCATGGAACAAAACCCAAACCAGCCCTTAAATATTGAAATTAGCGAGGAAATTGCTGAAGGTACTTATGCCAACCTGGCTATTATTACCCATAGCAATGCCGAGTTTGTAATTGATTTTGTCAATGTTATGCCTGGTACGCCAAAAAGTAAAGTAAAATCTCGTGTGATTTTAACCCCCATGCATGCCAAAAGGTTCATGAAAGCTTTGGTGGAAAATGTAGAGAGATATGAAGAAGCCAATGGCCCAATAGGGGATATTTCGCCAGTAGAAATTCCAATGAATTTCGGAGGCCCAACAGCACAGGCATAATTTATTTGTAAAAAGGGGTAGGTGTTTTACCAGTTGTTGCTTTGCTCTGCATAGCTGTAGTAACCTTCGGTGCTTACAATGATGTGGTCAATTAATTTTATGTCCAGTAGGGCAGCTGCTTTTTTTATTTTTTCCGTTAAGCTGTCGTCCATTCTGCTGGGTTGCAATTGACCACTTGGGTGATTGTGACAAATAATAAAACCAGTGGCTTCATGGCTTAGAGCCAATTTAAACAATACTCTAGGATCCGCTACCGTCCCAGTGATCCCCCCTTCGCTTAATATTTGCTCGTGAATTATTTTGTTGGCCTGATTCAGTAATAGTACCATAAATATTTCCCTGGACTCAAATTGTAAACTATATTTTAAATGCGCAATTACGTCCCCACTTTGCAAAATATTTTTCCCTAATTGTTTCTTTTCAATTCTTCTTGAGCCAAGTTCTATAGCGGCAATAATTCTAATTGCTTTTACTTTGCCAATGCCCTTAATTTTCATTGACATTAAATCCTGCACTGAAAATTTCGATAATTTTTGCAAATTATTATTGCTCTTATTCAAAAGGGTTCTTGCCAAATCCACCGCATTATTTTGGGCAGTGCCATGTTGTAATAAAATGGCGATTAGTTCCGTATCGCTCAAAAATTTTGCACCCTTGGTATATAATTTATATGTGGGTTGGTCATTGAGTGCCCATAATTTAATAGTCATTGCAAATAGTATTATGGACCAAAGTATTCATTTATCAGGGTCGTTATAAGGGTATTAATACGATTAAAAAAGTAGAATTTTTAGGGAGGTGAATGACTTGTTGAAAAGTAGACCCCTTATTCTATACAAAATGCTTTACAGAATGATAACTTTGAGCCACATTCAACCTACCCATGAACCCTTCTGTTAAAATATTTGCTGGAACTGGCTCAACGGCCCTAGCAGAGAAAATTGCCCAACGTTTTGGTGCACCCATCGGAAAAATCAACATTCAAAAATTTAGCGACGGCGAGTTTCAGCCCATTTTTTTGGAAAGTGTGCGTGGAGACTATGTTTTTTTAGTGCAAAGCACCTATGCGCCTACCGACAATTTATTTGAATTGTTACTAATGATAGATGCTGCAAAACGCGCAAGTGCCTATAAAATTATAGTGGTTATTCCTTATTATGGTTTTGCACGTCAGGACCGGAAGGACAAGCCAAGGGTTGCGATTGGCGCAAAATTAATTGCGACTTTATTAGAAGCAGCAGGAGCGAACAGGGTAATCACCATGGACTTACACGCAGCACAAATTCAAGGGTTCTTTGATGTGCCAGTGGATCATTTAGATAGTTCTGCAATTTTTATTCCATATATAGAGTCGTTAAAATTAGAGCACCTTTGCTTTGCAGCACCTGACGTAGGAAGTACCAATCGTGTGCGTGAAGTGGCCAACTACTTTAATGCCGAAATGGTGATTTGTGATAAGCACCGTAAGCGCGCCAATGAAATTGCGAGCATGGTGGTAATAGGAGAGGTAGCTGGTAAAGACATTGTACTAGTAGATGATATTTGTGATACGGGGGGGACTTTGGTAAAAGCAGCTGCTTTATTAAAGGAAAAAGGAGCAAGGACGGTGCGCGCTTTAATCACCCATCCGGTATTGAGCGGAAAGGCGTATGAAAACATCGAAAATTCTATTTTAGAAGAATTGGTGGTTTGCGATACCATTCCATTGCAACATAGTTCACCCAAAATAAAGGTGGTAACCGTGGCGGACCTGTTTGCCATTGCCATTAGAAATGCCTATGAAAACAAGAGTATTACCAGCTTGTTTGTGCATTCCCAATTAAAGTCAAGAGGTTAAAAATCAATCACTTAGATAATATTAAGTAGCAGCCTTGGTTGCTACTTTTTTATTTCCTATCTTCGCGCTCCATTATTGAGAAAGAATAATGGGCGGGGTTTTGTGAAAACGAAACTCCAATTTTTAAAAAACAAATAGATCTCAAATGAAGACAGTTACAATCGAAGGCCACTTGAGGACCGAAGCTGGCAAAAAAGCCGCCCGCCAACTACGCTCTCAGGAAAATGTGCTAGGTGTAATTTACGGGGGTGCTACAGAAGTAAATTTTTATGCTTCTGCAAAGGCGTTCAAGCCATTGGTGTACACAAGTGAATTCCAAATAGCAGAAGTTACAGTAGAAGGTAAAACTTACAAGTGTATCTTGAAAGATTTACAGTTCCATAAAGTATCAGATGCTTTATTACACGTTGACTTATTAGAATTAGTTGCAGACAAAAAAGTTGTGGCTACTTTACCTTTAAAATTAGTAGGATCTGCTGCCGGTGTTAAAGCGGGTGGTAAATTAGTTGTGAAGTTAAAGTCATTAAAAGTAAAAGCATTACCAAAGGATTTAAGAGAGTTTATTGAATTGGACGTTACGAACTTAGAGTTGAACGAGAATATTCGTGTGCAAGATGTTCAAGTACCTAATATTGAAATAATGAACCCTCCTCGTATCCCGGTTGCTACTATTGTGATGACACGTCAGTTAAAACAAGAAGAGTCTGAGGCAGCGAAGACAGCTAAAAAATAATTTTACATTATTTGAATATCAAATCCCTCCGCTAACACGGGGGGATTTGTTTTTTAACCAGGATTTTATAAAATATAAATCCTGGTTAAAAACCTTTGATGATTTTCAAAATCGCATGCGCGATTTTGTGTATTTTTGAATCCCAAAGGATAAATGGCCATGTCAAAATTTTTATTAGTAGGACTCGGAAATATAGGTGCGGAATACGCACACACCAGGCACAATATTGGCTTTGATGTGTTGGATGCATTTGTACTAAAGCATGGTGGCTTTTTTAAATTAGACCGATTGGCGGAAGTAGCAGAGGTAAAATGGAAGGGTAAGACATTTATATGCGTGAAGCCAACCACTTTTATGAACTTAAGCGGTAAGGCATTTAAGTATTGGATGGATAAAGAAAAAGTTGAACTAGAAAATACCTTAACCATTGTAGATGACTTGGCACTTCCTATAAATAAATTAAGGTTACGTGCTGCGGGTTCCGATGCAGGGCATAATGGTTTAAAAGATATTCAATTAACATTGGGAACGGATGCTTATCCAAAATTGCGCTTTGGTATTGGCAATGATTTTGCTAAAGGACAACAGATAGATTTTGTATTGGGTAAATGGGCGAAGGATGAACGAAAATTAATAGATATTAAAATTCAGCATTGCTTGGATGTGGTGGAGTCCTTTGCTGCAATAGGGTTATCACGCACCATGACCATGGCCAATGCGTTAGATATAAAATAAAGCTAAGTGCTTTCTTAACAATTTTAATGAATAAAATATTTTTATGAGCGTATTTTGTATTGGAAGAAATTATGTGGAGCATGCACATGAGTTAGGTAACGAAGTACCTACTTCGGCCATTATTTTTATGAAGCCGGACAGCGCTATACTTCCTGCAGGAGAAAATTTTACGATTCCTAATTTTACCAACGACTTGCATTTTGAAGGAGAGTTGGTATTGCGTGTAAGTAAAAAAGGAAAAAATTTAACTGAGTTGCATCCGGAAGGTATTCCGGTGATTGACTATTGTGATGCCATAAGTGTAGGCATAGATTTTACAGCACGGGACGTTCAAAATAAGTTAAAGGAAAAAGGCCTGCCTTGGGAAAAAGCAAAAGCATTTGACAATGCGGCTATTTTAGGAGAATGGCATCCTTTAACAACCGAAATTTTATCCGGCCCCATTCATTATACATTAGCAAAGAATGGCAATACTGTCCAAACAGGTGATTCTAGCTTAATGATATTCCCATTAGACAAGATTTTAGCGGGTATAACGGAGTATTTTACCATCTACCCTGGGGACTTAATATATACAGGAACACCTGCTGGCGTAGGCCCAACCGCCAAAGGAGATGTATTTGAGGGGTTTTTTGAAGGACAGTCGGTTTTTAGTCTGAAAGTGAACCCATAAATTCAAAAAATTTAAGTAGTTTTGCCACCCTTTTAAGGGTATAACCAATAGGTTCTGGCGAGGTAGCTCAGTTGGTTAGAGCACAGGATTCATAACCCTGAGGTCCCGGGTTCAAATCCCGGTCTCGCTACATGTAAA
>CANKWR010000045.1 GCA_947487525.1 Bacteroidota bacterium | reverse complement strand
CATTGTTCAACTTAGAAATATAATAAGCCCCACCTACTAAATCCAATTGCTCGCGCTTTTTTAAGGCTTCCACCACCGTAAGCATATCAATGGGTTGATTCTCCATTTGCAAACCTTGCATGGCTTGGAAAATCATTTGATGTGCATCGCTGTAAAAACACTCTGGTTTTAAAATTTCGGTAACCGTATCAAAAGCACTTTTCTCTAATAAAATACCCCCTAGTACCGCTTCCTCTAATTCTCTTGCTTGGGGCGGAATTTTGCCATACATCATAGCACTAATGTCCACATTCGTAGATTTCTTTCTCGTCTTAATATTGGTGTTAATGTTTGGAATGGCCATAAAAATCTTTGTTTTCTTACTACGAAAATCAGTTCTAAAAAGGAGATGAAGAAATTTATTTTCAATTTTGGATATCCACAAATCTTCCAGCGGGATATGCACTAATTTTTGGGGTTATGCACCTGTTTTACACCCCCAAAATGAGGTTATTCACCTTAGCCTAGATAAGGCCCAAAAAAATGCTTATTTTTGAAGCCATACATTAAAGCGCTTATATGACCATTAGTTACCACTGGCTGAGTGAATATTTACCCAAAACAATTAGCCCTGAACAATTATCTACTATATTGACTTCTATTGGATTAGAGGTAGAGTCCTTGGAAAAAATGGAAAATTTCAAAGGTGGATTGGCAGGTTTGGTGGTAGGAGAAGTGATGGAAGTAAGCCAACATCCCAATGCGGATAAATTAAAATTAACTAAAGTCAATACAGGCGGAGAACGCCCATTGAATATTGTATGCGGGGCTAGCAATGTAGCCTTGGGTCAAAAAGTAGTGGTTGCAACCATTGGTACGACCATTTATCCAAAAGGAGCTGAAGCAGGGATTACCATGAAGTTAGCTAAGATTAGAGGCGAAGAAAGCGAGGGTATGATTTGTGCCGAAGATGAAATTGGTGTTAGCGATGATCATGGCGGTATTATAGTTTTAGCACCTGACACCAAAGTGGGTAGCCCTGCTGCTGAATTGTATGAATACTATCAGGACTGGATTTATGAAATAGGATTAACACCCAATCGCATGGACGCAATGAGCCATTATGGAGTGGCTAAGGATGTTTGTGCTTATTTATCTTATCACGAAGCGCCAACATCGGCGGTGAGTCCGTTTAAGTCAGTAGCTTCTAAAGACGCTGCTGTAAAGCCTTTTAAAGTAATCATTGAAGACGAAAAAGCATGTGCCCGCTATAGTGGATTGGTGATGGAAGGATTGCAAGTTAAAGACTCCCCCAATTGGTTGAAAAATAAATTAAATGCAATTGGCGTTCGCAGTATTAACAATATCGTGGACATCACTAATTATATTTTGCATGAAACAGGACAACCTTTGCATGCATTTGATGCAGATCAAATTAAAGATGCTACGGTGGTGGTAAAAAAATATCCTGCAGGTACTTTATTTGTAACCTTGGATGGTACCGAACGAAAATTAGCGGCCAACGATTTAATGATTAGCGATACCGAAAAACCTTTATGTATTGCGGGTGTATTTGGGGGCAGTAAAAGTGGTGTTTCTGCTAACACATCAAAAATTTTTTTAGAAAGTGCTTGGTTTGAAAATATACATGTACGTAAAACCTCTTTGCACCATGGTCTTAGAACCGATGCTGCTACTCGTTTTGAGAAGGGGGTAGATATTGCAGGCACAGTGAATGTATTGGAACGTGCAGCGCAACTGATTCAGGAATTGGCAGGTGGAAAATGCAGTGAAGTAGTGGATGTATATCCAGCACCCGCTAGTAAAAAAACAGTGGTATTGACCTATGCCTATTTGAAAAAATTAAGTGGCAAATTGTATCCATCAGAGAAAGTAAAAACCATTTTAACCAGTTTGGGATTTGAGTTGATAAAAGAGACTGCTGAAAGTATCGAAGTGGCCGTGCCGTATCATAAACCGGATATTAGCTTGCCTGCCGATTTGGTGGAAGAAGTATTGCGTATTGATGGATTAGACAATATTGAAATTCCAAGTTCTATTACCATGAGTCCTTCTATTGACCCCTTAGAGCAAAAGGAAAAATTTAAAGAAAAAATTGCCAACTATTTAGTGGGCCATGGTTTCACGGAAATTTTAACCAACTCCATTACCAACAGCGCTTATTTTAGTGAAGAGACTTTGGCAACCTCGGTAAGAATGTTGAATAACCTAAGTGCCGAATTGGATGTTATGCGACCAAGTATGTTGGAAACAGGATTGGAAACCATCGCATACAATTTGAATAGACAAAACAATGCGATTTCGTTTTTTGAAATAGGCAAAGTATATGGGAAATCCAATGCAGGTAACTATTTTGAATCTGAGCAATTGGCTATTTATTTATCAGGCAAACAACAAGCCGACGGTTGGAGAACCAAAGGAACAGAACAGGATTTTTTTGTTGCGAAGGCCACTGCCATTGCAATCATTGAATTACTTGGTATACAAGGGGTACAAGAAAAAACGGCAGCCAACGGTTTAACCGAATTGGTTTGGAATAAAAAAACATTGGGTGTTGTAGAAATAATGGGTGCAAAAAAACTACAAGCCTTTGGGATTAAGCAAGCCACCTATTATATCCAATTTGATTTGTCGGCATTATTAAGTGCCTATCAAAACAAGCAAGTGGTATACAAAGAGGTATCTAAATATCCTTCCGTAGAACGTGATTTGGCCTTAGTCATTGACAAAGCCACTCCCTATGCAGCCATCGAATCTAGTATTGCGGAAGCAAAATTGACCGCCTTAACTGCCACCCGCGTTTTTGATATTTTCGAAAGTGAAAAATTAGGGGCAGGGAAAAAATCAGTAGCCATCAATTTTGTTTTTAATGCCACCGATAAAACTTTAACGGATGTTGAAATTGAAACGATGATGAAAAAACTAATCCAGCTTTTTGAAAAAAATATGCAAGCTGAAATTAGAAAATAACTATATTCAATAATCCATTTTAATACCTATTCCAATGGTTGATTTAAATTACTCCATCGCCAATTTACAAGAAAAGCTTTCGGCCTTATTAAAAAAGTATGCTCATTTGGAAAAGGAGAATCAACAATTAAAAGCTTCCATGGAACAACAAAAGGGGGTGCACCATCAACTTGATTTAAAAGTAAAAGAAGGTCAGGCACAATTAACTGCTGCCATGATGAACCAGGGGGCTGCGATGGACCCAGTGCAAAAGGCGAAATTGGTGAAGCAAATTGAACAATACATTAAGGAAATTGATCATAGTTTAAGTAACCTGAATCCCTAGTTTTTAATTTGAATCCTCCTTACCTAAATAAATATCCATGTCATCTGAACAAAGCAATACATCTAATTCCAGCGAAATGATCCCTGTAAATATCACGATCGCCGATCGTAACTACAGAGTGAGAATTGCCCCTAAGGATGAGGAAGCAGTTCGTAAAACGGCAGCATTGATCAATGCCAAAATGGTGGAGTTTAAGAATTTGTATGCTGGCAAGGATAGTCAGGACTACATCTCCATGGTCCTTTTGTGGTTTACTACCGAGCAAAAAGCCGATGGACAGAACCTATATGAGTTAGAAAGCCTTCAAAATCAAATAGATAGCTTAAGTGCTAGTATCGAAAAAGTCATTGCAGAGAACTAATTCATAGGTCTAGGCCCATTTTACTCCACAGTAATCCATTATTTCTTTATCTTCGTAGCTGAACCTTTGACGCATTATATTATAATGTAATAGATTGTTTTGCAGCGTACAATGCATTTAGTGCTGCTTAGATGACTATCAACGTATTAGCATAATATTTCAAACTGAAAAGGGGCAGTGTGATTTTTTTTAAACAACAAGATTTAAACAATGGAACCATCAATATTATTGATAATTGTAGGAGCGTCTTCATTAGTGGGCGGACTCCTGGTAGGCAAATTGGTATTTGCCCGTAATACCAAAAAGCAAGTAGAAGATGCGGAAGCGCAAGCAGCAAATATTTTAAAAGAAGCGGAATTAAGAGCAGAAACTGTAAAAAAAGAAAAGCAGTTAGAAGCCAAAGAACGTTTTGTGCAATTGAAAGCCGACCATGAGCGTGAAATTTTAGACCGCAACAAAAAAATGGGTGAGGCGGAGAATCGCATTAAGCAAAACGAATTAAACATCAACCAAAAAGTGGCGGCCTTAGATAAACAAATCAAGGACAACGATGTAATCAAAGAAAAATTAAATCGGGAGATTGATTTAGTAAATGTAAAGCGTACCGAACTTGAAAAGCACCAGGAAGAGCATATTCGTCGTTTGGAAAAAATTGCCAATCTAAGTGCGGAAGATGCAAAGCAACAATTAATTGAAAGCTTAAAGAACGAAGCGCAAACACAGGCTTTGGCTTTACAACAAGATATTATTGAAGACGCGAAGCAAAAGGCAAACAAAGAAGCGCGTAAAATTATTATCCAATCTATCCAAAGAACTGCTGCGGAAGTAGCAATTGAAAATACAGTGACGGTGTTTAATTTGGAATCCGATGAAATGAAAGGACAAATCATTGGTCGTGAAGGTCGTAACATTCGTGCGATTGAAGCGGCTACTGGAGTGGACTTAATTGTGGATGATACACCGGAAGCAATTTTACTTTCTTCCTTCGATCCATTGCGTCGTGAAATTGCGCGTTTATCCTTACAACGCTTAGTGGCAGATGGTCGAATTCACCCAGCACGTATCGAGGAAGTGGTGGATAAAACACGTCGTCAATTAGAAGAGCAAATTGCAGAAATAGGGGAGCGTACCGTTATTGAATTAGGTATTCATGGTTTACATAAGGAGTTAATTAGAATCGTAGGTAAAATGCGTTTCCGTAGTTCTTATGGCCAAAACTTATTAATGCACTCTCGTGAAACTGCGAACTTATGTGGAATCATGGCAGCTGAATTAGGGATGAATCCTAAATTGGCAAAGAGAGCAGGTTTACTCCACGATATTGGTAAGGTACCAGACGAAGAAACAGAATTGAGCCACGCCTTATTAGGGGCTAAATTGGCTGAAAAATACGGGGAGAATCCAGCGGTGGTTAATGCCATTGGTGCGCACCACGATGAAATGGAAATGCAATATGTCATTTCTCCAATTATCCAGGCTTGTGACGCCATTAGCGGTGCAAGACCAGGGGCAAGACGAGAAATTATGCAACAATACATTCAGAGAATCAAAGACTTAGAGAACTTGGCCATGAACTACCAAGGGGTAGAGAAAGCCTATGCCATCCAAGCCGGTCGTGAATTAAGGGTGATTGTAGAGGCCGAAAAAGTTTCCGATCAAACCTCAGACCAATTGAGCTTTGAAATTGCACAAAAAATTCAAACTGAAATGACCTATCCTGGTCAAATTAAGGTGACGGTGATTCGTGAAAAAAGAGCAGTGAACATTGCTAGATAGGCCTAAAAAGGCTTAAAATAGCTGGAATTTAATATTTGGTTGAAATAATTTGGATAATAGCTAGGGTAACATTACCTTTGCCGTCCGCAAAAAACAAGAATTATGAGCGAAGCAGTAAAGTTCGTACACGAGCAATTGACAGCAAAAAAAGACTACCCAGCATTTAAAGCTGGTGATAATATTACCGTAAACTACAAGATTGTAGAGGGTGGTAAAGAGCGTATCCAAAGTTTCCGTGGTGATGTAATCAAAACACAAGGAAATGGTGCTACTGCTTCTTTTACTGTTCGTAAAATCTCCGATGGTGTAGGGGTAGAGCGTTTATTTCCTTTCTTATCTCCTAACATCGATGGTATCGTGTTAAATAAGTCTGGTAAAGTACGTCGTGCTAAATTGTACTACTTACGTGATAGAAGCGGTAAGAGTGCACGTATCAAAGAAAAAAGATTCTAGTATTCATCAAGGCAGGTCCTTTTTGATCATAAGATATAGTAAGCGGATGCCATTTTGGATCCGCTTATTTTTTTTACCTTTAGTTTGCTGAAAATATTATTTCTCCACCCTTAATTTGTGCCCAATTGTTTAGTTTCAATACAATCAAAGACTACCAAGCAGCCTTATTGACTGGGGAGACTTCTTGTATAGAGGCGGTTGATTTTTATTTTGAGCAAATTAGTAAGCAATCCGAATTAAACGCTTTTTTAGAACTGTTTGGAACAGAAGCAAAAACACGTGCTATTGAGTTGGATACCTTGCGCAAAGCTGGGGCGCCCATGGGTAAATTGCATGGGGTCGTGGTGGGTATCAAAGATGTATTGTGTTACAAGGGCCATAAAGTAACTGCCGCTTCTAAAATGTTGGAAAATTACACAGCCGTTTATTCAGCAACGGCAGTACAACAATTAATTGACGAGGGAGCCATTATTATAGGACGTCAAAACTGTGATGAATTTGCCATGGGCAGTAGCAATGAAAATTCTGCTTTTGGTCCAGTAAAAAATGCAATGGATCTGGCTCGTGTACCAGGAGGTTCTTCTGGTGGATCGGCAGTAGCCGTTCAAGCCAACTTATGCATGGTGAGTTTGGGTTCGGATACAGGTGGATCAGTTCGTCAGCCCGCAGATTTTTGCGGGGTTGTGGGATTGAAGCCCAGCTATGGTCGTATTTCAAGATATGGTTTAATTGCATATGCTTCCTCCTTTGATCAAATTGGAATTTTCTCACACTCCGTTCAGGATGCAGCCTTGGTTTTAGAAGTGATTGCAGGTCCGGATCAATTTGACAGTACGGTGTCCAGGAAGGAAGTGCCCAGCTATTCCAATTTGTTATTGAATAAGGAGCAGGTTATTCATTCCACTAAAAAAGTGGCCTACTTTAAAGAGACTTTATCCCATCCTGGATTAGACCCCGAAATTAAAAAACAAACAGAAGACTATCTTGCTTCTTTGGTTGCTAAAGGATATACGGTGGATGCCATTGATTTTGATTTACTTTCTTTTTTAGTGCCTACCTATTATGTACTTACGACCGCCGAAGCTTCAAGTAATTTATCTCGTTTTGATGGAATTAAATTTGGACATCGCACACCTGATAAAATAGATGACCTTACCGACTTGTATAAAAAATCACGTACAGAAGGTTTTGGTGCGGAGGTTCAAAGAAGAATTTTATTGGGCACATTTGTTTTAAGTGCTGGTTATTTTGATGCCTATTTTACCAAGGCGCAACAGGTACGACAAAAACTAGTTAACCTCACCAACGATTTGTTTGCCAAGTATGAGATTCTTGTTTCTCCTACAGTGCCTAGTCCGGCATTTAAATTGGGGGAAAATAACCAATCCGCCACCGAAATGTTTTTGGCGGATATTTATACCGTATATGCCAACCTGGTTGGAATTCCGGCAATTTCAATTCCGCTTTTTAAACATAGCAATGGAATGCCTTTTGGATTGCAAGTCATGAGCAGCGCATTTAATGAGCCTGCCTTATTACAATTTTCAAAAGAAATGATGGACACAAAATAACAACAGCCCTCTATGCAATTAAAATTCAATCATACCTTCCTAAAATTAACTGTAGTATTTCTGCTTTTGTTGCGCATGGATCTGGGCATGGCGCAATCCAATAATCAAAAAATAGATAGTGCACAGGACCAACGTGTTGGGTTTACCAGTTTATTTAAATTGACTAGTACCGGTAAAAAAGACAAGTCATTTAAATTTGAATTGAATCCCAAGGCGGTAAGCTTTATTCAAAGCTATATGGAAAAACAGGGTCCTGAATTAATTAAAATGAAAACCTGGGGCAGGCCTTATTTTAATTTGTATGACGAAATTTTAACAGCGAATGGTATTCCGGTAGAGCTAAAATATTTAAGTGTGATTGAAAGTCATTTAGCACCCAATTTAGTATCCACGGCTGGGGCAGTGGGGCCTTGGCAGTTAATGCCTTATGAAGCTACCAGATTCGGTTTGAAATTAACACCTACGGACGAAAGAACCGACTTTGCAAAAAGTACAAAAGTAGCTGCAACCTTGCTCAAGGAATTGTATGCGCAATTTGGAGATTGGTTATTGGTCGTGGCAGCTTATAATGGCGGACCCGGCAGGGTCAGCAGGGCGATGCAAAAAAAGGGAACTAAGAGTTTCTGGGACATTGAATATGACCTGCCATTAGAAACCAGAAACCATGTCAAAAAATTCATTGCGACACATTATGTATTCGAAGAGGATGGCGGTTGGACTACCTTAACTAAGGCAGAGACGAATGATAAAAAAGGGAAAACAAGTATACCCACGGATAACCTACAACAAACTTCGGTGAGTGGTCGTTTTTTAATTGCCATTATCGCACAATATTTAAAAATTTCAGCAAAGGATTTAAGTGTACTTAACCCTCAGTTTGACCAAACAGTGGCTGCTGGGAAATCCTATAGCCTGAAATTGCCAAAGGATAAGCTGGAAATATTTGAGGCCCATAAAAATGAAATTTTACAGGCCTCTTTACAATCTTTATATTCTATTAAAGAATAAGTATTTTATTATTTTGGTGGACTAGAAATCGTCGTCAAATTCATCCTTGTCCTCAAATAAGTCATCGTCGTCAAGGTTTAAATCATCCTCTAAACCTAAGTCATCATCATCGTCTCCTTTTTTTCCTTTACCTGCTTTTTTAGTCGATTTTTTTGGCATATCAAATTCTTCAAAGTCAGGATCCCAGCTATCGTCTTCTTCGGTTTTCCCCCAATCATCGTCCACTTCTTCTTCCTCATCCAAATCCTCGTCTTCGTCAACTGCTTTTTTCTTTGAACTTAATTTGCGCACTTTTTCCGCTGAATCAAATTCAGCTATTTTACTTGCGGACTTTTTTTCTTTAATTGCTTTTACTGCCATGGTTCATTCAAAATTACATTGTAAAAATTCAACCATTTTTTTTATTTGCCAAATAAAAAAGGACTTTTTTTTATGATTAAAATGTTGTAAAAAAAAGTCATTTGATTCAATTAAAGATGTATAATTTGATCTCTGCCAGGCCCATTGGAAACGTATTTAACAGGCACACCTAAATAGGTATTAATAAACTCGATATATGACTTCATGGTTGCAGGAAGTTCGGCCTCATTTTTCATTTTTGTTGAGTCTATATTCCAACCTTGCATGGTTTTCCATACAGGACTTACCGGAGTACCCACTAATTGGAATGGAACATAGTCTATTTGCTTTCCTTCCATTTCATATGCGACCCCCAGGTCCAAGGTTTCAAATGAATCTAAAATATCTGCCTTGGTCATAATTATTTGTGTTACGCCATTAATCATACAAGTATATTTTAGGGCAACTAAATCAATCCAACCACAACGGCGTGGACGTCCTGTGGTTGCGCCAAACTCACTTCCTATTTTTCTTAATTCTTCGCCTTTTGCATCATGTAATTCAGTAGGGAAAGGGCCACTACCTACTCTTGTACAATAAGCTTTTGAGATTCCAAAAACTTCTCCAATTTGTTTTGGTGAAATACCTAAGCCGGTACAAACACCCGCCGAAATGGTATTGCTTGAAGTGACAAATGGGAAAGTGCCAAAGTCAATGTCCAACATGGAGCCCTGCGCACCTTCCGCCAATACTTTTTTACCTTGCGCAATTTGCTCGTTAATAAAGTATTCGCAGTTAATAATATTTAAGGTCTTTAAAAATTCTATACATTCAAAAAACTCAGATTCCATTTCGCTAATGTCTTCGTTAAAATTATAGCTGTCTAAAATTTTCTGATGTTTCATTCTTAAAGCAATGTACTTACTGATGAATTTTTTATCTAATAAATCACCTACTCTCAATGCATTTCGACCAGTCTTGTCCATGTAAGCAGGACCAATCCCTTTTAAGGTAGATCCAATTTTTGCTTCTCCTTTAGACAATTCAGATGCTTTGTCTAAAGCACGGTGACTAGGTATAATAATATTGGTACGCTCCGAAATAAATAAATTCTTTTTCACGTCAATACCCATGGTTGCTACTGCATCACATTCTTTTTTCAAAGTCACTGGATCCAATACCACCCCGTTGCCAATAATATTTATTTTGTCATGATGAAAAATACCAGAAGGTATTTGATGCAATACCATTTTCGTTCCATTCACATATAAAGTATGTCCTGCGTTAGGGCCTCCCTGAAATCTTGCGATGATGTCATACTTTGGTGCAAAATAATCCACTATTTTACCCTTTCCTTCATCACCCCATTGAAGTCCTAAAATTACGTCTACCATGATTGATTGTTTGAGGACACAAAAATAAGTCCTCCTCATTGGATTACCTATTTATCCCAAATTAAATTACCCCAATTATGTGGATTAAGTTTTTACAGCGGTTTAGCGTTCTTACACCGATTCGGTGTCAAATCTGTTCACTTGTTGGATCCCGTTTAAGGATTTAATTCTATCTACTAATTCGGCCAGTTCGTCCTTATCGTGTACAAATACTTTTATGGTGCCTTTAAACATGCCTTCCTGGGATTCAATGGTCAAAGCGGCAATATTTATTTTAAGCTCACCACTAATAATATTGGTTATTTTATTTACCACACCCACATCATCCAGCCCAATTATGCTAAGCCCCGTTAGGAAGGAGATTTCCTTATTCTTAGCCCACTTCGTTTTCACTACCCGATGTCCATAATTGGCTAAAAGTTGTGTTGCATTTGGACAAGTGGTTCTATGTATAATTAATCCCTTGCCCGTACTCACAAATCCAAATACGTCATCCCCGGGAATAGGGTTGCAACATTTGGCTAGGGTATATTTAATTTGATCACTTGACTCTCCAAAAATAATTAATTCAGAATCCTTTTTAGGATACTGCTTTTGTGTATTCGGATCATGTACATGCTCCGTTGGAACCACCACCGGTTTTGGGGCTTCAATTTTATCGCCCAATACCTGAAACAATTTCAACTCCTTTAAATCAATGTTTTTGGTGGCGATACGATATAATAAATCCAAATGGCTATTTAGCTTATAATAGTTCATCACCTGATCAATATTGTAAGGATTATACACCGCACCAATGCCCTCTAATTTTCTTTGTAAAGTATATTTTCCCTCTTCAGCAATGGTTTTCTTTTCCTCCCGAAGTGCATCTTTGATACTGTTTTTAGCTTTCGCCGTTACCACACTACTCAACCAGTCCTCCGTAGGCTTTTGCTTATTACTTGTAATAATTTCAATTTGGTCCCCGCTTCTTAATTTATGGCTAATGGGCACCAATTTGTGGTTCACTTTCGCACCAATGCATTTAGAGCCAATGGCAGTGTGAATATAAAATGCAAAGTCCAATGCCGAACTATTGGTGGGCAACATTTTCACTTCCCCCTTTGGTGTATACACATAAATTTCTTCCGCTAAAAAAGAGGTTTTAAAGTCTTGTAAAAAGTCAATACCACTCTCGTCCTGGCTTCCCAATACTTCCCTTATTTGCATAAACCATTTATCAAAACGGTCTTCACTTTGAGAGCCTTCCTTATATTTAAAATGAGCTGCCAACCCTTTTTCGGCAATTTCATTCATTCGCTTGGTCCGAATTTGTACCTCTACCCATTTTCCTTGTGGCCCCATCACGGTGGTATGTAGCGCTTCGTATCCATTGCTTTTTGGATTGCTCAACCAATCGCGGAGTCTTTCGGGAGAGGGCAAATATTCATCCGTAATTAAAGAGTAAACTTTCCAGCACTCTTCTTTTTCTTTTTCAATAGGGGAGTCCAACAACACTCTAATGGCAAATAAGTCATACACTTCTTCGAAGCTCACCCCCTTCTTTTTTATTTTGTTCCAAATGGAGTGAATGCTTTTGGGTCGGCCATAAATTTCAAAATCAAATCCAGCACTTGTTAAATTATCCTTTAAGGGCTTAATAAATTCATTGATGTATTTTGTTCTTTCTCTTTTTGTTTCGGCTAATTTTTTAGCAATTTCCTTGTAGGTATCAGACTCCAAATACTTCATGGACAAATCCTCCAACTCAGTCTTAATATTATACAAACCCATACGATGTGCAAGTGGTGCATATACCCAAATTGTTTCTGAGGATATTTTAAGTTGCTTTTCCTGTTTCATGGAATCCAATGTGCGCATATTGTGTAAGCGATCGGCCAACTTTATTAAAATTACCCTTGGGTCATCGGTTAAGGTTAATAAAATCTTTTTAAAATTCTCCGCTTGTTGGCTACTGTTGGTATCCATCACCGAGGAAATTTTGGTAAGTCCGTCTACAATTTTTGCAATCTCATTACCAAATTCATTTTTGATATCATCCAAAGTAATATCCGTGTCCTCAACCGTGTCGTGCAATAATGCACAAATCGTACTTCTTACGCCCAAGCCAATTTCGTCCACACAAATCATGGCCACAGCAATGGGGTGAAAAATATAGGGCTCACCACTTTTTCGACGCATGGTTTTGTGTGCATTGGTGGCCATTTCAAATGCAGTTCTTAATAATTCCTTATCCCCTTTTTTAATTTTTGGTCTTAACGCACGTAAAAGGGCACGATACAACCGAACAATTTCTTTTTTTTCTTGTTCTTCGTCTAAGTTGTAAACGGAATGAACGATGGGGGTGATATGTTCCTGTGCATGCTCCATTGGTATTACGAAAATACGTAAAAGCGATAGGATTTTAACAAACAACAAACAGATAATGTAACTTTACACCACTATGTCGTCCACTTCGCCTAAGCCAGCTTTAAAAATTACAATTCTAAAAAGAGTTTTTTCATTTGTAAAACCTTATCGATTCATTTTTTGGGCGAATGTAGTACTATCCATTATTCTTGCTTTTTCAACACCCGTAAGGCCTTATTTAATCCAATCCACCGTCAATATTGCCATTGGTAAAATGGTGACTTTGCCCATTTGGTTGCAATGGTTTTTGCCTGCAGGGGCAATGGGTTCTGTGATAAAATTAGTGATTGCGATAACGCTTTTTCAGGTAGGGTTTATTATTATCGAAACCGTCCTACGCTTTTTTTTCACTTTTGGAATGGCTTGGCTGGGACAACAAGTAATTAGAGATTTGCGCAATAAAGTATATGATAAAATTATGCATTGGGAAATGCGTCAATTTGATAAAACCCCCATTGGTACTTTAACGACTCGAACGATTAATGATATTGAAAGTATCAATGATATTTTTTCAGATGGACTCATTCCCATCTTAGCCGATTTGCTTACCATTATCGTTACCCTCACTACCATGTTTGTCATTAATTGGCAGCTTACTTTAATTTGTTTAATTCCTTTTCCTATCATGATTGTGGCCACTTACTATTTTAAAGAAAGTGTGAATAAAAGTTTTATACAAGTACGTAATGCGGTTGCTGCTTTAAATGCATTTGTGCAAGAACATATTTCAGGAATGCAAGTGGTGCAAGTATTTGCCGCAGAAGAAAAGGAGATGAAAAAATTTACCAAAATCAACGAACAACATAAGCAGGCCAATATCAAGGCCATATTTGCTTATTCGGTTTTGTTTCCTGTGGTGGAAGTAGTATTGGCATTGAGTATTGGTTTAATTGTGTGGTGGGTTGCGGGACAATCATTGGACGCAGGTATGTTGGTGGCATTTATTTTATTCCTCAATCAAATTTTCCGACCCCTTCGGATGATTGCCGATAAATTCAATGTATTGCAAATGGGGATGGTTGCGGCCGAGCGTGTTTTTAAAGTGTTGGATAATACCGATGTAACCATGAATGATGGCGTGTATGCCCCCGAGCATGTTGAAGGTGCTATCGAATTTAAAAAAGTAAAATTTGCCTACCAGGAACCTCAATGGGTTTTAAAAGACATTGATTTTAAAGTAGCTGCAGGGGAGACCGTTGCCTTGGTGGGACATACGGGAAGTGGGAAAACATCGATTATCAGTATTTTGAATCGCTTATATCCGTATCAATCAGGTGCCATCTTATTGGATGGGCATCCTATTGAATCCTATACTTTAGACAAACTCAGGGGATCGGTGGGTGTGGTATTGCAGGATGTATTTTTATTTTCCGGATCGGTGTATGATAATATTACTTTACGCAATCCAACTATTCGTAAAGAGCAGGTTCAGGAAGCTGCTAAAATGATTGGGATGCATGATTTTATTATGCAATTGCCTAGTGGCTATGATTATCATGTGATGGAAAGAGGCGCTACCTTAAGTTTAGGCCAGCGACAATTGCTGAGTTTTATTCGTGCCTTATTGTATAATCCCTCCATTTTAATTTTAGACGAAGCCACTTCTAGTATTGATACTGAAAGCGAACAACTCATAGAAAATGCGATTGAAACCCTTATTCAAGGACGTACTTCCATTGTGATTGCGCATAGGTTGTCCACCATCCGAAAAGCCGATAAAATAATTGTTTTGGACAAAGGTGAAATCAAGGAAATGGGCACCCATCAGGAGCTAATGCAATTGAGTGGATTTTATGCCGACCTGATTGAAATGCAGTTTGTCCACAAAAAGGACGCTTAATTTCCACAACGCATTGATTTTCAGCCTCTTAATTTTTACCAATTTTTTCTTTCTCCCCCTCAAGATTCTCTGCATAATTGCTGATTTTCAGCAGCTTTATTCCTATCTTTGCCGCAAATTTTGAGATAGTTATGAGTTGTAGTCGTATAAAATCTTTACTGGTAGTGGGTTTTGGCCTATTCGCAATGTTGTTTTCAACATCTTTAATGGCGAACGAAACGACTGTGGTGAAAGAACCTGCAAAGCAGGAAGTAAGCGAAGCAACGCCTGCTAAAGAACATGCTGCCAAAGAAGAAGGTAGTTTTAATGTTACGGAAACGATTTTAGAGCATATCAAAGACGATCATAGCTGGCATTTATGGGGACACACTTCCATTCACTTGCCTGTGATCGTGAAAACAAGTAAAGGCTTTGAATTTTTCTCTTCTAAAAAATTAGTGGATGAGCATCATGAGCCAGCGGTGTACAAAGGAAATTTTGATTACAAATTAGTAGAGGGCAAATTGAAAATAGTGGATGCGAATGGAAATGTGGACAAGGTAATCAATAAGCAATTATGGGATTTATCTATTACCAAGAACGTGGCAAGTTTATTTGTTTCTGTTTTTATTTTATTGGTGGTTTTACTATCTTCAGCTGCAGCCTATAAGAAAAGGGGCGTTACCTCTGCACCTAAAGGGTTGCAATCTTTCATGGAGCCTATTATTTTATTTGTGAGAGACGAGGTAGTTATTCCAAATATTGGTGCGAAGAAAGCAGGTAAGTACTTGCCTTTCTTGTTAACCATTTTCTTCTTGATTTTAGTGAATAATTTTTTAGGATTAATTCCTGTCTTCCCAGGAGGAGCAAATGTGAGTGGTAATATTGCATTCACGATGACCTTAGCTGTTTTCGTATTTATCGTGGTGAATTTGAGTGCGAACAAAAGTTATTGGGAACATATTTTCTGGATGCCAGGGATGCATTGGAGCATGAAATTATTCTTAGCACCAATCGAGTTAATTGGGGTATTCACAAAGCCTATTTCATTAATGATTCGTTTGTTTGCGAACATTACTGCAGGCCACATTCTAGTATTAAGTTTGATTTGTTTAATCTTCATATTCAAAACCGTATTTGCTTCTGCGATTGCAGTTCCATTTGCAGTATTTATAGGCATGATTGAGTTGTTGGTTGCATTTTTGCAAGCCTTCATTTTTACCATGCTTGCTGCAATGTATATTGGAATGGCTACTGAGGAGCATCATCACGAGGCACATGAAGGAGCGGCTCATCACTAAAATAATTAAAGATTTTTTTCAATAACAATTAAAACGTAAAAAAATGGTAGTAGGAAGTGTTGCCGCAATCGGCGCTGGATTAGCTGCTATCGGTGCCGGAATTGGTATCGGTCAGATTGGTAAAGGTGCTGTAGAAGGTATTGCTCGTCAGCCAGAAGCTGCTAACGAAATTCGTTCTAACATGATTGTTGCTGCTGCGTTCGTTGAGGCCGTTGCCTTGTTCGCTGTGGTTGTTGCCTTATTAGGTAACGGATAATCAAGTTGGAATTTTGTCCTAGACAAGATTTCGAAACTCATTATAGGCCCTAGCACAGGGCGATGGGCCTATAATTTTTAAGTTGAAAAACAGGAGCAATTAGAACAAAAAAAGAGTAGAAATTTATAATCTATAATAAGATCCTTATGTTATTAGAAATAAACCCTTTAGTACTTCCAGATATTGGCTTGGTATTTTGGAACACCATCGCTTTTTTGCTTTTACTAGTAGTATTAGGCAAGTTTGCATGGAAGCCAATTATTAAAGCCATCAATGAGCGTGAAAGCGGTATTGAAGAAGCTTTGTTAAAGGCGGACAAGATGAAAGCGGAAATCACCGCAATGCAAAATGAAAATGAAGTGTTGTTGGCTAAAGCACGTGAAGAAAGAGCTGTCTTAATTAAAGAGGCAAAAGAAGCTTCTGAAAAGATGGTAGCCGAAGCTAAAGAAAAAGCAAAGTCGGAATACGAAAGAATTTTGGCAGATGCGCAAGTAGCTATC
>CANKWR010000044.1 GCA_947487525.1 Bacteroidota bacterium | reverse complement strand
CATCAAAGGTTTATCTGAAGAAACAACTACAGGTGTACACCGTTTATATGAGCGTATGGCAAAAGGTACTTTACCAATGCCTGCAATCAATGTAAATGATTCTGTTACTAAATCTAAATTTGATAACAAATATGGTTGTCAAGAATCATTGGTAGATGCGATTCGTCGTGCAACCGATGTGATGATGGCTGGTAAGGTTGCAGTGGTAGGTTCTTACGGTGACGTAGGAAAAGGATCTGCAGCTTCTTTACGTGGAGCAGGTTGTCGTGTAATTGTAACGGAAATTGATCCAATTTGTGCTTTACAAGCGGCAATGGATGGATATGAAGTGAAGAAAATGATTGACGCAGTAAAAGAAGCAGACATTATTGTGACTGCATCTGGTTGTCGTGACTTGATTAATGAAAAGCATTTCAGAGTAATGAAGGATAAAGCCATTGTTTGTAATATTGGTCACTTTGATATCGAAATTGATATGGCTTGGTTAAATAAAAACTATGGTCATACAAAAGACACCATCAAGCCTCAGGTTGATTTATACAATATTGATGGTAAGGATGTAATTGTATTAGCAGAAGGTCGTCTAGTGAACTTAGGTTGTGCAACGGGTCACCCATCATTTGTGATGAGTAACTCTTTCTCCAACCAAACTTTAGCGCAAATTGAATTATGGAATAACCATAAGAACTACGAAAACAAAGTGTATGTATTGCCTAAGCATTTAGATGAGAAAGTAGCACGTTTACACCTTGCAAAAGTAGGCGCTGAATTAGATGAATTAACGGTAGAGCAAGCAGCTTATTTGGGTATTCCTCAAGCAGGACCATTTAAGTCTGACATGTACAGATACTAGTATACGATTTAACTAATTGCTTTTAGCAACATTAGTTCAATATACAAAAAGCCCGGCGCCAGAAATGGTGGTCGGGTTTTTTATTTTTAGTACCTTTAAAACCGGGTTAAAATTTGTTATTGGTTGAAAATGAATAAAACAATTGTTTATGAAAATAAGGATCATGGTATTGATGATTGCTGCTGCTTACTTAAATGTATCAAATGCGCAACAGCTTAATATTATTCCAGCGCCCTACGCTGAAACCAAGGGAAATGGGACTTATCATTTAGCAAAAAATATTTCCATCGTCAATAATGGAGCCAGTGCTGAATTGGTAAATGAAATTGGGAACGAATTAAGACAAGCCACCGCTAAAGAAGTGCGTATTGGGGGAAAAGCTGGAGCAATTGTATTGTCCATTATCAAAGAGGAGACAATTGGCAAAGAAGGTTATTTTTTAGAAGTGAATGAAAAAGGAATTCAAGTAAAAGCAAATACCAATGCTGGATTGTTTTACGGATGGCAAACTGTGAAACAATTATTGCCCGCCGCTATTTATAGTAATAAAAATAATGGGAGTTTTGATTGGGTCCTTCCCTATGTGAAAATCATGGACAAACCAAGATTTGGTTGGAGAGGATTGATGCTGGATGTAAGCCGCCACTTTTTTAGCAAAGCAGATGTTAAAGTATTTATCGACGATATGGCGCGCTATAAGTACAATCGATTTCACTGGCATTTAACGGACGACCAAGGATGGAGAATCGAAATTAAATCACTGCCAAAACTAACTGAAGTGGGTGCATGGCGAGCTGAGCGCAAAGGGAAATGGATGAACACGACCACGCCTTCCGTTACGGAACCTACCACTTATGGTGGATTTTATACACAGGAGGATATAAAAGAAATTGTTGCTTATGCTAAATCCAAATTTATTGAAGTGATCCCTGAAATTGATATACCAGGACATAGCTTAGCAATGCTTGCCGCCTATCCTCAATTAAGTACCACACCCCATTATCCTTATCAAGTAAATGTGGGGGAAGAGTTTATGGACTGGGAGGGCATCAATGGCCATGCAACTGCAAAAATTGACAATGCGCTAGATCCTTCTAATGAATTAGTATATCAATATTTAGACCAGGTTTTTGGCGAAATAGCACTTCTCTTCCCTTTTGAATACATTCATATGGGAGGCGATGAAAATGCAAAAAACAATTGGGAGAAATCTGCGAATGTGCAAGCCTTAATGAAAAAAGAAGGATTGAAAAATCAAAATGAGGTACAAAGTTATTTTATACGTAGGGTGCAAAAAATAATCAATAATAAAGGCAAAAAAATGATTGGCTGGGATGAAATATTGGAAGGCGGCTTAAGTGGTGACGCAGCAGTAATGAGTTGGAGAGGGATTGAAGGGGGCATTAACGCCGCAAAGCAAGGACATAAAGTAGTCATGTCTCCGAACGGATATAATTACCTAGACTTTTACCAAGGTGAAATAACCGCGGAAGGAACAGTATATGCAGGATTGAGAATGAAAAAAACATATAGTTTCGATCCCATCCCGGAAGGAATTGATTCCAATTTAATATTAGGCAATCAAGGGAATCAATGGACGGAGCAATTACAAACTATGCGTAATGTGCAATACATGACCTGGCCAAGGGCACTTGCCATTGCGGAAACAAGTTGGTCTCCTAAATCAAAGAAAAACTGGCCCAATTTTGTTGAAAAAGTCGAAGGTCAATTTGAAAAATTAGCAGCGGCAAATGTAAAATATGCCGTGAGTATGTATGACCCCATTGTAACAACTCATTTAAATACCAAAGGAGAACTCATCGTAAATATGGAAGGGGAAATTGATGGACTAAAAATTTATTTTAGTATGGATGATTCTATGCCTGATCATTTTAGTGGCGAATACACAAAACCTTTTGTTGTGCCTGAGGACGTATCCGTGCTAAGAGTAATTAGTTATAGAAATAACAAACCACTTGGGAAAATGTTAAGTATCCCTATGGAATCCTTGAAAAAAAGAGCTACTAAAGTATTGTAGCATAAGCAGGTTCTATATATTATAAAAAATACTCCCATAAAAGGCATTCTATTAAGAATGCCTTTTGTTTTTAACAATGAATTGAGCAGTATTTACCCCAGAATGAGTAAATTTGACCTCATTGAATTTGATCCTATAAAATGTTGCAGAAAGGGCTTTTTGGTTTACTAGTACTTTTGATTTCCGTTGCATCTTTTGCTCAAAATAAAAGATACCAACAAAATATTGTCAACTCCAAAGACAGTTCACTATTAATCAACTTTATTAAATTATTTAAAGGGAAGCCCATTCCTTTGATTGACTCCACAAGTATCACCATTAATAAGTCTATCTCCTCTATCGCCAGTCAGGAGGGAAAAAGAATTAATAAAATTTATATCGAGCATCGTCATTTTGGCACATTTGGTTTTAGCGATTCAAATTATAAGCCAACTACTTTAACTAAATTGGCCAATAGTTTGCATGACATCACAAAGGAATCTACCATTCGCAAAAACTTATTTTTTAAGGAAGACGAATACATGAATCCATTAGTGATTGCTTACAACGAAAAATGGCTGAGAGACCTTCCCTATATCCAGGACGCACGTATTATCGCTTTCCCATTAGTGAATGATAGCAATTCAATTGACTTGTATGTAGTCACCAAAGACATCTTTCCTTTTGGGGGTAGTTTGCAATTAAAAAATATCAATGCCTATAGTGCCAGTGCCACTATTGAAAATATCAAAGACATGGGCAATGCTTTTACCATTAACCATAATTTTGATATCAAAAGAAAAGAAAAAGCCAGCTGGGGAGCTAATTTTATTGCGCGCAATATTTTTGGCAGTTTTATGGATATAAATATCGGTGGCAACACCCTTGATATTAATTATGCCAACTTCGCAAATTCGGCAAACACCTTTTATGTGATGGGGAACTTACCCCTATTAACCCCCTTAAGCAAATGGACGGGTGGATTTGAATGGAACACTTCGATTAATCAAAATGTATATCCTACTATATGGAGCGATTCTTTATATAATGAAAGCTTAAATTACCAAAATAAAAAAATGGATGCTTGGATTGGATATCAGTTATTCAACAGGCCTTGGGCAATAAAAAATGACCATTATCGACACTTTATTCAATACCGTTATCTGGACAATGAATTTAGTGCCCGTCCAAATAACTATTTAATGCAAATTGACAAGAACTACCAAAATGTACTTGCCCATTTATTTTCATATACTTTTTTTAAACAACAAATTATCAGAACACAATACTTATATGGATTTGGCAGAAACGAGGATTTGCCCATTGGAAAATCGTTGACACTAACTGCGGGGCATTATACTAGAGAACAAAATGACATGCCCTATGTAGGCTTACAATTGGAAACCTACTCCCTACTAAAGCGTGAAGCATTTAGACATTTTAAATTTAATATCGGAAGTAGTTATATTAATGATCAACCCACAGACTTAAAATTATTATTGAGTATTGAACAAATTTCTAAACTTCACTATTTGAAAAGTGGTTATAAATACCGAAGTATCATTGACCTAAGCTTCGCACAAACAATCAATAATAAATTTAACGACGCCCTCCTCATTAATAGTATTTACGGTATTCCACAATTAACAAGAGAAAGAATAAAAGGAGGCACCCGTATCAGTGCCAATTGGGAATCTATTTGGTACAATGCCAAGTCCTATTATGGCTTTAGGCAAACGCCATTTATTTTTGCCAACATGACCTATATCAGAAGTGTGGGCTCCAACTTCACTAGTGGCGATATTTATTCTTCCATTGGGGCTGGGAGCAGAATAAGAAATGAAAACCTCGTATTTGGCACCGTGGAGCTTAAAGGCTTTTATTTCCCTAGAACCAATTTGCAGTTAAGCCCATGGAATATTAGCATCACTACCAACTTAAGATTCAAATACAATTCTAACTTATTGAGTAAGCCTGATTTTGTACAAGTAAACTAAATTTGCTCAACTTTTTAGCCTCAATATTGTTATACAAATATGGTTCAAGCATATAATTTTTTAGCCAGTTGGCAATTGTTCCCTGAAAAGAGTGAATTTGAGTATCAGTTAGTTCCAAAATCTGGAAACTACAAAATTGAAACTGTGCATGCTGGACATTATCTGAGTTTTAGCCATAACTGGGTAAGTATTGAAAATGAAGCATTTTACGCCCAATACCAAGTAAACCCCAATGGTGAATTGCATGATTTTGAGAATAAAGATTTGGCTGAAACCGTTGCTGCAGAAATTAACAATGCTTCCTGCCTAACGGTACAATTTTTTAAGCAAGAACAATTGGTGTTGAAAGTAGTACACGAAATTCTAGCCAATGGCTTTTTGAAAGTGAGTCATTTTGGTTCTAAAGCCGATGGCAATCCTTTTATGAATGTGGAGGTTTACCACAAACAATTAAGTGTCCTGCCTTATGCATCATCGGCAGGAAGCGTGGCCATTCGCCCTACCAAGGAAGGCGTGATCAAACACAAAGCTTTGTCGGCGATGGAGGATCAGACCAATATGCAACTCAACCAAATAAAGGAACAAATTGAATTACTAGCAAGGCAAGCGCAGGAAATAAGAAAAAGAAAGGAACTCAGCTTAATGATTTATGAAGCAAAAATTACTTTCAAACCACAAATTGGTCAGGTATATCATGTGTATGAAAAAACAGACGGCAGCCATGTATTGTCATTAGTCGCTCCTTCAGAATGGGGAGGAGGCTCCGGTCCTTTTGCACAATTTATTGCTACTGTAAAATTATTGGCCGATCATACTTGGGTGGAATGCTAGTGAGAAATTTAATACCCATACTTCGCTAAAATAGCATCTACTCTTTTTTCTACTTCCTGGTCCTTTACCACAGGAGGCGCATGGTGCTTTTTAATGGTAGCATCAATGATTAATGGCCCTTTACATCCCCAATGTTTATTGCTTACAAATGCATCTACCCCATCAATGTCATGAGAAGGATTGGCCCTTGTAAATGCTGCCCATAAAAAATTATTCATTTCGCTTGCCATCCATGCAGCATCCTCGGTTAGCACCAATAAAGCCACACCCATTTTTTCTAAAAGCTCCGTCCCTAAACCATTTAGCAAGGTTTGCAGTAAACCCGTATTCATTTTACTTGCATTCAAAGCAATAACTCCTGGCATAATTAAATGTGCATCGGCATTTAATTGCGCAATCGCATCGGGAATAGTGGTTGCCAAAGTTCTGATTGAATCTCCATAAGCAGCCAACACCAATTTTGAACCACTGTTTAAATTTTCACCCGAATAATCTAAAGTATCAATGGTGGTATTAGTATAAAAATGAAGGTCTCTACTAAAGTCCATTCTTTCTAAAATGTACTTGAAAAATTCCAATTCATGATGTGTATCTAAATGCACATTTGATTGACGATCCGTTGCGGTAATCCACAAGAATTTGGCCAAACTCAATTGTCCGGTACCTAATATATGATTGGCAATGGTTAAAATTTCGGCCGGACGTTTGTTGTTTAAATAAGGCGTATAACGCTCACTCCCAATGGCAAGCAACAAAGGATGCACCCCTGCTGCATCCACTGCATGCACTTCTTTCAACCCAGGTATTTCATTACTGATGGCAGCGCCAGTCATGGAATGAATCAGCTGACCAAAACTCGTATCCTCTTGAGGAGGTCTTCCTACCACCGTAAATGCCCAGATTGCATTTTTTCTGGCATACACTTTATGCACTTTCATTACAGGGAAATCATGTTGCAAACTATAATAACCTAAATGATCTCCAAAAGGGCCTTCCGGTTTATTTTCATTGGGAAAAACTTCCCCCGTAATTACAAAATCGGCATCGGTACTCACACAATGTCCATCCACATAAGTGTATCCAAATCGTTTACCTGCCAACACCCCTGCAAAATTCATTTCACTCATGCCTTCCGGAAGTGGCATTACCGCAGCCACACTATGTGCAGGAGGTCCACCCACAAACACACTTACTTTTAAAGGCATGCCTTTATTGTTTGCTTTGGTTTGATGCACGCCTATCCCACGATGTAATTGATAATGCAAGCCAATTTCCTTATTGATTTCATATTCATTGCCATCCAATTGAATACGATACATTCCTAAATTTGAATTCCCCATTCCCGGTTTATCTGCATCCTCGGTATATACTTGAGGCAGGGTTACAAATGCACCGCCATCCATTGGCCAATGTTTGATTAAAGGAAGATCGGCAATGTTAATCTCTTCAAATAAAACGGGCTTGCTGAAAGGATTTTTTTTGGGCAATGCATTCAAAGCAGCAGGCAAAGCAGAAAGCGATTTAAATGGACTTTTTAGCGCAGCAGTTGGATCAATTTTTATATCAATCAATTGCTTCACATCCTGTAAAGTATTTCTAAAAATAAATTGACTACGCTCCAATGTTCCAAAAATATTAGAAGCTGCACGGAATTTCGTTCCTTTCACGTTTTCAAATAAAATGGCCGGCCCTTTTTGTTCAAAAATGCGCAAATGAATTGCCGCCATTTCTAAATTAGGGTCAACTTCCTCCTTAATGCGCAATAGCTGCCCATTGCGTTCTAAATCCAACAAACAAGCTTCTAAACTAGAATAGGCCATTTGAATATATTTGAGTTGCAAAAATAACTTAAATTCGCCTATGACTCGTTTAAGTGTAAACATAAATAAAATTGCCACCCTCAGAAATAGTCGTGGCGGAGACAATCCCAATTTAGTGCAGGTAGCCAAGGACTGCGAACGTTTTGGTGCAGAAGGCATCACGGTGCACCCCAGGCCCGATGAGCGTCATATACGCTACCAAGATGTTTATGATTTAGCCAAAATTGTGACCACGGAGTTCAACATTGAAGGCAATCCAAAGGAAGATAAATTTGTGGCATTGGTTTTAGCGACCCGACCACACCAGGTTACCTTAGTGCCAGATGCCTTAAACCAACTCACTTCCGATCATGGCTGGGACACGGTGCAAGAACAGGATTATTTAAAAGCCATTATTGCAAAATTTAAAGCCGCGGGAATACGTGTTTCTATTTTTGTAGATCCTATTGAACAAATGGTACAAGCCGCTGCCACCACCGGAACCGATCGCATTGAATTATATACCGAAGCTTATGCAAAAACATTTGCTGCAGGCCATAAAGTGGAAGCAGTAGCGCCCTATGTTAAAGCAGCGCAGCTTGCAAAGGAATTGGGACTAGGTATTAATGCAGGCCATGATTTAGACCGAACTAATTTAGCCTACTTAGTGCAGTCCATCCCTTATATAGATGAAGTAAGCATTGGACATGCTTTAATTACGGATGCAATTTACTTGGGATTAGAAAATACCATTCAATTGTATCAACGTGCTGCAAAAGCGCAATAAATTATTTCAACAAGCCATCCACTCGTATGTATAAAATAATTCAATTTGTTTTTCTTGCATTATTGTTTAGCAATACAGCATGCACACAAAAAAGTTTTGGCCCAATCCCCAGTAAGGAGCAATTGGCATGGCATGATAAAGAATTTTATTTATTCATGCATTTTGGCCCCAACACTTTCACCGATTTAGAATGGGGACATGGCAGTGAGGATCCCAATGTGTTTAATCCCACCGCAATGGATTGTAACCAATGGGCAGGCATTGCAAAAGCAGCAGGCGCAAAAGGCATTATCATTACTGCAAAACACCATGATGGCTTTTGTTTATGGCCAAGTAAGTATAGTACCCATACCGTAAGAGAAAGCAAGTGGATGAATGGCAAAGGCGATGTATTAAAAATGTTGTCCGAAGCCTGCAAAAAACAAGGCATTGAAATGGGTGTTTACATCTCTCCTTGGGACAGAAATCATCCGGACTATGGTACGCCAAAATACAATGAGGTGTACATCAATACCATGAAAGAAATTTTAACGGGTTATGGCAATTTCTTTGAGCTATGGTGGGACGGTGCCAACGGCGAAGGCCCTAACGGCAAAAAACAAGTGTATGATTTTACCCGATTTAAAGACAGTGCTTTAAAATACCAACCACAACTTGTTATATTTAGTGACATAGGACCGCATGTACGTTGGGTCGGAAATGAAAATGGCATTATCAATGAAACCAACTGGAACTTATTGGACACTGTCGGATTTAAACGAGGAGAAGGGGCACCTCCCAATGATACATTGAACCAAGGAAATTATAATGGAAAGCATTGGATTGGCGCAGAAGCAGATGTGTCCATTCGCAAAGGATGGTTTTATCATCCTGGTGAAGACAGTACGGTTAAGTCCGGCACTACCCTTTTTGATTTGTATTTAAAATCGGTAGGCCGTGGTGGAAATTTATTATTGAATGTCCCTCCCAATAGAGCTGGCTTAATTTCAAGCGTGGACTCTGCCGCATTATTGGAATTTAAAAAAATTAGAGACCAAGCATTTGCCAATAACGTTTTTAAATCCGCTAAAATACTTAGGACAAAAAATAGTGTTGAAATACATTTGAAAGAACCAGTTATTTTTAATACGTTAGTACTAAAGGAAGAAATTAGCAAGGGGCAGCGCATTGTGAAATTTGAAGTATCCGGGAGCAATGATTTAAAATATTTTAACCCAATAAGCAAAGGCACTACCATTGGACATAAAAGAATAATTCGTTTTCCTAAGCAAACCATCAAATATATCCGCATACTGGTCACTGAGTCAAAAGCAACCCCCCTAATCAGGGACATCGCAGCTTATCAGGTGGAAAATGCCCATTAATTTAAGTTTAATTATCTTTGCAGTACAGTACAAAAAAACACCTTATGGCAAGTCCAGCAATTGTAGGCATCATCATGGGAAGCGATAGTGATTTAAACATTATGCAGGCAGCTGCCGATGTTTTAAAAACATTCAATATCCCGCATGAATTAACGGTGGTATCCGCACATCGTACGCCAGAACGTATGATGGATTATGCAAAAACAGCCCGTAATAGAGGATTAAAAGTGATCATAGCGGGTGCGGGGGGTGCAGCACATTTGCCAGGCATGATTGCCGCAATCACAAGTTTGCCTGTGATTGGGGTACCCATTAAATCAAGCAATTCTATTGATGGATGGGATTCTGTTTTATCCATTTTACAAATGCCTGCTGGGGTGCCTGTTGCGACCGTTGCCTTAAATGGTGCAAAAAATGCTGGTTTATTGGCAGCGCAAATTATCGGAACTGCCGATGCAACAGTTGGCAACGCAATGGAAGACTATAAATCAACTATGGAATCAGAAGTACTTGCCAAGGTTGACAAAATGAAGGGTGATTTCAACAACGAATTTGATAAATAAGCGATGTCTATTTAACTTACTTTAAATTAATAGATTACTCCTCCGAACTTAGCACAGTAAAGCTTTGCTCCATGGTATTTGAATTTGCTACAACAGCGTCTACCCAAGCCCATCCATAATCTCCTACCCACTCTGCAAAATTTTCAACTCTTTCTTGCAAAGAATTTTCCGGGAAAAGATTATTTTTTATATGCTGTATGCGCTCAATCGAAATGGCTTGTTTTCGTTTTTCGGCCTTCAGCATTTTCTTTTCCAATTCCACTATTTTTTTAGCCGACTGTACAGATAAATTAGCCGTATGGGCTCCCAAAGTTTTGTCTATCTCTTCCACCTGGGCTTTTATATTTTCATATAAATGAGTCAAGGCTTCCATGGACTTGGTTAAGGTTAAATCATGCTGCGTATGTGCTTTTACATAAGCAGTGGCCAATGCTGGTGTAGGGGTAAATAAATCCTTAAAGTCAAATCCAAGATCCCTCCACTGCTTTGCCATTTTTTCTTTGATAAATAAGAAGGAGTTTCTTAATTGCAACACTGGATAATGCACATGCGCAGTGGCAAATACATTTTTAAGTTCCATCCAATAGGCTAATTCACCGCCACCCCCAATAAATACGATGCCTGGCAAAATAGTTTCTTGATACACCCCTCTTAAAATTACATTGGGACTGAATCGTTCAGGATGTGCATGTAGTTCGGCTATGATTTCATCCTTAGAAAAAGTCAGGTTGGTATCAACTATAGAATACACCCCATCAAACAAGTCGATGCGTGCTCTAGTATTGTCTGTTAAATAAAATAAATTAATAGTACGGCCTTCGGATTGAACATGGTATTGTGTGCGCAATTTAGTAAGGGTGGGTTGTAATGCCTGTTGCGAAAATTGAGTCAGCAATTCCTTTTCCATCACGGGTACAAAACATGCTTTTAATTTTGCATCGTCCGGCTGAACAACCACCAAACCATATTGTCCAAAAAAAGCATGTACCAAACTTAAGGTTGCTTCATTAATGCTAACTGCTTTTTTATACGCATGCTGCAAAGCTTCCAAAGCTTCTTTGCCCTGCTTCTTCACCGACCAATACCCTTCCATATCCTTTAACAAACTCAGCAAAGCATCGTCCACTTTCATTCTGCCAATGGCACCCGTTTGTTTGGTTTTCCATTGCAGTTGATCTCCCCCTAAATAAAAGCTGCCCACTTCATTAATATCCGCATCCTCTGAACCCATATAATACACAGGCACATAATTATTTTCAGGATATCGTTTTTTTAAATCGGCAGCCAATTGAATGGCATGGATAATTTTATAAAAAAAGTACAAAGGCCCTGTAAATATATTTGGCTGATGCGCTGTGGTCACCACTAAAGTATTGTCCGCTAATAAAGCATTGACGTTGTCATTCACTACTTTTGTGGAAGGAATATTGGCATACTGCGCTTGTAACACTTCCACAAGCAGGGGTCTGTTCACCCCAAAATTCTTTCTGGCAGCAATGGCTTTTTGTACCCCTTCATCATTGGGTGCATATTCCACAAAATCCCTGGCTATCCCTTTTGCATCCACATAATCCCTAACCAACTGGGAAAATAATCCCGTGGCATGATAAGGTATTTGAGTGGCTTTAAAATTCATAAAAATGGGATACTAAGTAACTGCTTTAGAATCAGGTGCAAATTAAGATAAAATTGATACATTTGGTAGCAGATTGTAGAATGCTTGATAAAACCTAAACTATGGAAACCTACGGTAAAATACTCATGATTGCCATGCCTCTTTTTTTATTATTGGTGGTATTTGAAAAATGGTATGGCTGTAGAAAAGGCTTTGACACGGTGCGTACTTTAGATATGGTCTCGAGCTTAAGTTCGGGGGTGACCAACTCCACCAAGGATGTACTTGGACTTAGCATTGCAATTATTAGTTATGGTTGGCTAGTGAACCAAATAGCAATGGTCCACATCCAAGCCAGTTGGCTATTGTATGTTATTGCATTTTTTGCGTTGGACTTTGCGGGTTATTGGATTCATCGTTTGGCACATTCCATCAATTTTTTCTGGAACAACCATATTGTACACCACAGTAGTGAAGAGTATAATTTAGCTTGTGCTTTAAGACAAAGCATTTCGGTGTATGTGAAAATTTATGTTGTATTGTTAATTCCAGCTGCATTATTAGGGGTGCCGGAAAAAGTAATTGCAGTGGTAGCGCCTTTGCATTTATTTGCACAATTCTGGTACCATACACGTCATATTGGAAAAATGGGCTTCTTGGAATATATCATTGTCACCCCTGCTCATCACCGCGTGCACCATGCAATTAATCCCGAGTATTTAGATAAAAATTATGGACAGATTTTTATTTTCTGGGATAAAATGTTTGGCACTTATCAGGAAGAACAAGCGAATATTCCAGCTGTGTATGGGGTAACACGCCCAGTGCGCACTTGGAATCCTATTAAAATTAATTTCATGCACCTTTGGCTTTTAATAAAGGATGCTTGGCATGCAAAAAGCTGGAAGGACAAGTTACGTGTTTGGTTCATGCCATTGGGTTGGAGACCAGCAGACGTGGCTGAGCAATACCCAGTGTATAAAATAGAAGATGTGTATCATTTTGAAAAATATGATACCCCGGCATCTAAAGGATTTCATGCTTATTTATGGGCACAATTGATATGCATGCTTTTATTAGTAAGTTATTTATTTGCCAATGTGGCCATGATCAAACAATTAGGCATTGCACAATTATTTATATATGGCGGATTTATTTTCGTACAAGTGTATGCACTTACCGAGCTAATGGACCGCGCTAAATATGCATGGATTTTGGAAGCGGTGAAAAATATTGCTTGTGTTGCTTTTATTGCACAAACCGGGGAATGGTTTGGCTCCAATAGCATTTCACCCATCATCGCTCCTATTGTTATTGGCTATTTTGTTTTGAGCGGCATTGCAGTGTATTACTTTTCAAAAACACCGATAGACCCAAGCGCTAGATTGTATATTGTGGAGTAGCTAAAATAATCTTGCTTAATCAATTATACCAATTCCCCTTCTAAGTCATAGTCGTAGGCCTTGGTAATTTTTACCATCACCATATCTCCTGACTTTAAACGCTTATTGGTATTAATTACCACTTCATTGTCCACTTCGACACTATCAAATTGAGTGCGCCCTAACCAACGGCCTGCTTCTTTTTTGTCAACAATCACTTTCATCACCAAACCTTCCTTCGCTTGGTTAATGGCTAAGCTAATTTCTTGTTGTACTTCCATGATTTCCTCCGCACGGCGTTGTTTTTCCTCCGCAGGCACATCATCTACTAAATCATAGGCACTGGTGTTTTCCTCATGGCTATAGGTGAAAATACCTACGCGGTCGAACTTGTGTAATTGTAAGAATTCTTTTAACTCTTCCACATCCTCCAAAGTTTCTCCCGGGAAGCCAGTAATTAAAGTAGTTCTAATGGCGATACCCGGCACACGTTTTCTGATTTCCATAATCAGCTCGGTCATTTCCTCACGCGTAATATTACGACGCATGGCTTTAAGCATATTATTGCTTGCGTGTTGCAATGGAATATCAATGTATTTGCAAATATTGTCTCGCTCACGCATGGTATCCAATACTTCCAATGGAAACTTACTTGGATAAGCATAGTGTAAACGTATCCATTCCAGACCTTCCACATCGGCCAACGCATTTAACAATTTTGGAAGGGCACGCTCTTTATAAATATCCAATCCGTAATAAGTTAATTCCTGTGCAATAAGCATGACTTCTTTCACGCCTTTTTTCACCAAGCCTTTCGCTTCATCTACCAATTGCTCAATGGTTTTGCTAACATGCTGACCACGCATTAAAGGAATGGCACAAAAGGCACAGGTACGGTTACATCCTTCACTAATTTTTAGATACGCATAATGCTGCGGGGTGCTTAATAAACGTTCTCCTAATAATTCCGCTTTATAATCGGCATTGAGTTGATTCAACATTAAAGGCAGTTCCATGGTACCAAACCAAGCATCCACTTCTGGAATTTCTGCAGCCAAGTCCCCTCTATATCTTTCACTCAAACAACCCGTTACATATACCTTATCTAATTTCCCTTTTTGCTTTAAAGCCACCTGATCCAAAATGGTATTGACACTTTCCTCTTTTGCCTTGTCAATAAAACCACAGGTATTTACTACCACAATATTATGGTCCAATTTTTTATTCTCATGCACCACATCAATATCATTGGCAACCAATTGCCCACTTAACATTTCACTATCCACTAGGTTTTTACTACAACCGAGTGTGATGATATTTACTTTGTTCTGTTTTAAAGTTTTTGACTTCATACTATTTTATTAAAACGTCTTTGATCCAATTAATTTTAAACCATCCTTGTTCACAATTTTGAATTGATTATTCAATTATTTGTTTACTTCATTGGTAAAGTGGAAAGTAAGGTCTGGGTTATTGGTAATTTCTGTATTTAAAAACCATTCACTTTGTGCCAAATACACCGGTGATCCATCCTTATCCTCGGCTGCATTTTGTTGTTTGAATCTTAAAAAGTCATGCAACTTGTTTTTATCAGTAGCCGTTAACCAACAAGCTTTGTAAAAAGGAAGGGTTCTAAATTCACAAGCAGCACCATACTCTTGCAATAAACGATATTGGATTACTTCAAATTGCAAATCACCTACGCAACCAATAATTTTTTTGTTGCCCCCAAACTGCGTAAACAACTGTGCAACGCCTTCATCGGTTAACTGCTGAATGCCTTTTTCCAATTGCTTTGTTTTCATTGGATCCTTGTTCACCAATTCCTTAAAAATTTCAGGTGAGAAAGTGGGTATCCCAGTGAAATAAAACTTTTCCCCTTCGGTTAAAGTATCCCCTATTTTAAAGTTTCCGGTATCAAATAAACCTACCACGTCACCTGGATAGGCATCCTCTACAATATCCTTACTACGGGCTAAGAAAGTATAGGGGTTGGTAAATCGTACGTCCTTTTCTAAACGAACATTTTTGTAATAAGTATTGCGCTCAAACTTACCACTGCATACGCGCATAAATGCAATACGGTCACGATGCTTGGGATCCAAGTTGGCATGGATTTTAAAAATAAAGCCACTAAACTTGTCTTCTCCTGCTTGTACCTTGCGCACACTGGTATCTCTGTCGCGTGGCGTAGGTGCAATTTGAATAAACGTATCCAACATTTCTTGTACCCCAAAATTATTGACTGCCGATCCAAAAAACACCGGCGCAATTTTACCTTCTAAATAATCAACTGGATTTAAAGCACCATATACTCCGTCAATTAATTCAACATCTTCTCTTAATAAATCGGCATCACGATCTCCTACTTTTTGCTGCAATACCGGGCTTGCTAAATCTGCAATCGCAACCACATCCTCATCGTCGGCCTTGGTACTTGCTGTAAATAAACGCAGGCTTTTATCATGCAAATTATACACCCCTTTAAATTCTTTACCGCTATTAATAGGCCAGGTCATTGGGTGTAAGGAGATTTTTAATTCCGCTTCTATTTCTTCTAATAAGTCAAATCTATTTTTACCATCGCGGTCCATTTTATTAATGAACACAATAACGGGTGTAGCACGCATACTACACACTTCCATTAAACGGCGTGTTTGCGGCTCTACCCCGTTCACACTATCAATTACCAAAATAACACTGTCCACTGCAGTTAGGGTACGATACGTATCCTCTGCAAAATCCTTGTGCCCTGGTGTATCCAATAAATTAATCAAATTCCCTTTGTACTCAAATGACATCACCGATGTTGCCACCGAAATACCTCTTTGACGTTCTATCTCCATGAAATCCGAAGTCGCATGCTTTTTGATTTTATTGCTTTTTACCGCACCCGCTGTTTGAATAGCACCACCAAATAACAATAACTTTTCCGTTAAGGTGGTTTTACCAGCATCGGGGTGAGAGATAATCGCAAAGGTTTTGCGGCGGTTAATTTCTTTTTCGTACTTCATTATAATCTGTTCCTACTTTAATCAATCTTTAAATTGCAATTCTACATTTTATTAAAAATGGCCCGCATTCAAAATGAATTGAATCACGAGCCATTCAATATATTCCTACCCTAGTTAGATATCAATTGCTTCACCATACGCAGCAGCAACCGCTTCTTTTAAGCCCTCGCTCATGGTTGGGTGCGGATGAATTGCATTTAAAATTTCATGCGCAGTAGTTTCTAATTTACGCGCCACCACTGCTTCCGCAATCATTTCCGTTACATTCATACCAATCATATGACAACCTAAGAATTCACCATACTTCGCATCAAAGATCACTTTTACAAAACCTTCGGTTGCGCCAGCGGCAGATGCTTTACCACTTGCCATAAATGGAAACTTA
>CANKWR010000043.1 GCA_947487525.1 Bacteroidota bacterium | reverse complement strand
ATTATATCTTATGATTTTTTCAAAGCACCCCATAAAGGAGTGCTTTGAGGTACTTTGCCTTAATAAAATTTAAGGGCTAGCAAATTATATCTTATGATTTTTTCAAAGCACCCCATAAAGGAGTGCTTTGAGGTACTTTGCCTTAATAAAATTTAAGGGCTAGCAAATTATATCTTATGATTTTTTCAAAGCACCCCATAAAGGAGTGCTATGAGGTACTTTACCTAATAAAAAAGCCCTTAAAATATTAAGGGCTTTAAATGATTACTTCGTTTTATACATTTTTTCATAGTACTCTTCCGCCATTCTATTACTATCAAACTGGTAGCGAACATCGTTCATTCCATTTTTAGTTATGGAGCGCCAAGTATCGCGCTTTTCATAGTACATAGGTACAATCTCCTTTTCCAATATTTTATACAATTCTTCTAAATCGTAATCATCTTGTTCCTGTGTATTCATATTTCCGTAATCGGCCTTTGGTACCACAAATCCATTGTGTCCATGGCTCACAAACTCTGGAATCCATCCGTCGTCGGTAGAGAAGTTAACAGCACCGTTCATAGCAGCAGTCATCCCTGAAGTACCAGAAGCTTCTCTTGGTACACGAGGGTTGTTTAACCAAACATCGGAAGCTTGTTTTAAGCGCTTGCTTAATCCCAACTCATAACCAATAAGTACAGCCACATTTTGATAGTTCTTGCTTAAGTGTACTAAGTTATTAAATTGAGAAATTGCTGGATAGTCCACAGGATAAGGTTTTCCTGCAAATATAATTTGTACTGGGTGCTTTAAATTACCCAATAATTTTTCAAAGCGCTCTAAATCCCATGAAAGGAAATCGGCACGCTTGTAACCTGCAAAACGTCTTGCCCAAACAATGGTTAACACATTTGGATCAAATACTTTTCCTGTTTGGTCAGCCACTATTTCGAATGCGCGTTTCTTTAAATACATTTTACGATCATCAAAGCCTGCGTCGTCGTTGGCTTCAGAAAACTTGTACAATTGCTTGTCGGCCCAATAACGCCAGTTTTGTGCGTTGGTGATATGGTCAATAGGGCAGATGCCTTCATATTTACCCCACATTTCACGGCTTACATGTCCATGTAGCTCAGAGACCCCATTGGCTTTGCGCGCAAAACGCAATGCGGCTAATGAGTGGTTGAATTGATCGTCATGAATGCCCGTTAATTTTCGTACTTCGTCAATACTTAAGCCACAGAAATAACCCATTTTATGACATAAATAAATATCATGCTTTTCATTCCCTGCTTCCTCGGGCGTATGGGTGGTAAACACCAAACGCTTTTTAACCTCGTCTAATGATTTGTATTTATTTAACAAGTAAAAGGCACTTGAAAAGCCATTTGCTTCATTTAAGTGATATACTTCAGGTTCAAAATTCAATTCGTCAATTAGTTTCGCACCACCTACACCCAATAATATAAACTGTGCCACTTTTGTCGCCACATTGGCGTCATACAAACGGTGGGTAATGGTTTGAGATACGTAATCGTTCTCGGGCAAATCGGTACTTAATAAAAATAAAGGGGCACTGCAAAAAGTATTCGGGGCTAAGTAAAATGCTTTCACCCATACTGGATGATCATGAATCATAATTTGGTACTTAATGCCCGTATCTTCCAAGAAGCTATAAATTTTCTCCATGAAAGTAACCTGTAAAGTTTGATCCTGATTTCTTGCTTGGTCGTAGTAGCCATATTTCCAAAGGATACCTACCCCAATCATATTCTGATTTAATTCATAAGCGCTTCTTAAATGGGAACCCGCTAAAAATCCTAAACCACCACTGTAAATTTTTAAAGGTTGGTGGATGGCAAATTCCATAGAAAAGTAAGCTGCCTTTTTCTTAAACTGTTCGTTTATTTTGTAAGGCACCTGGTAATTTCTAAAACTCATAGTAATAGGTCGTTTGTTAATTTGTGTGCAATATAATGGTATTTGACTAAAATGTACTTTTTACACATTAGGGTGTGAATAACAAACGTTTGCAGCGGCTTTTTGTGGATTATTTCTTTTTATTGGCCCTTTTTTTCAGGTCAAATTTTTCATCAAAATAGCATTTCATGCCGCGGCGGCTACCGCAGTTTCCGTCTTCTTTAACACGAATGGTATTGCCTTCAATGGCAAAATGGATGGTACATGGATCCCCTTTTTCAGTATAAGTGGCGGTGTTTTTCTTAAAATTGATAATGCCTTTTAACTCACCGGTACATGCCCCCTCATTTTTGTCAATATGTAAAAAAAACTGGTATTTGTTGGGGTTGCCATAATCCCTTAAACTGATAAAATTTCTTTCATCTTCCTCGTAATTCCCACTAAAGGCATTGTTTTTTGAAAGGGTATCAATTGGATTGATGATTTTACGATTGGTTGGTTTTACGTTTTGGTCTGAAAAAATGAGTTTGAAAGTTCCTTCGGAATAAGCCCATCCCGTTTTTTCATAAAAAACAGTATTGTCCTTGGTTTTTTTATTTTCAATAACCAAAAAGGAAGGCTCTTTATTGATATATAATGTTTTTGGTCGAAAGGATGATTTATTGGAACGCTCGGTAAATGATGTAATTATTTTATAGTCTAGGTATTTATTTTGGTGGTTAAAAACCAAAACTGCAATTTCAACCTGATTTTGTTGTTTTACTTTTAACAGTAAATAATATTCTGAGGCTTTATCTATTTTAACAAATGGATAAATGGCGGTTTTAGCCTCTTTGCCACTTAAAATAGATTTTAAAACGGAGTCCGGAATAAATTGCCCCAATGTTTTATGTTCAATAATACCCTCGTCTTTGAATTTTATTAAATTTGTATCTGAAATAATGATAGGTAATTCCGCAAGCTTGAATTGCTTGTTAAATTCATTGAGTTGAATTGGGGTATAAGCCTCCGTTTCAGTGGGTGCTTTGTCGCCACATGATATTAAAAAGCAAGCTAGTCCTATAAAGAACAATTTTCGCATTGAATTGTTTTTATAAAAATAGACTATCAATTTGAGTTATACAAGCCTTTATGGCTAAATTTACATAGAATGAGTGCTGATAAGTCCTTAGACAATTTAAATGAATCCGTACCAACGAGTCAAAAAACTGGTTGGCGTAAATTATTGGCTTTTATTGGCCCCGCTTATTTAGTGAGTGTAGGCTATATGGATCCTGGTAATTGGGCGACTGATTTGGCTGGTGGTGCCGCATTCGGGTATCAACTAATTTGGGTATTGCTTTTAAGTAATTTAATGGCAGTATTACTCCAAAGCTTAAGTGCAAGGTTAGGCATTGTAAGACGCTTGGATTTAGCGCAAGCCAATAGAGCAACCTATCCACCTTTGGTCAATTTTTTCTTGTATATTTTAGCAGAATTGGCCATTGCGGCAACAGATTTAGCCGAAGTGTTAGGGATGGCCATAGGTATTAAATTGCTAACAGGATTACCCATGATGTATGGCACATTAATAACCGTTTTTGATACCTTTTTGTTTTTGTATTTACAACGTTTTGGCATTCGTAAAATGGAAGCATTTATCATTCTATTAGTGGCTACCATTGGGTTTAGTTTTTTAATACAAATGTTTATCGCCAAACCCGATTTATCCTATGCGATAAAAGGCTTGGTGCCTTCGAAATTATCTCCTGAGGCTTTATACATTGCGGTGGGTATTATTGGAGCAACTGTGATGCCCCACAATTTATACCTGCATTCTGCTTTAGTACAAACCCGAAAAATTGATAGAACCGTAAAAGGAATTAAAAAGTCCATTTTTTATAATTTTATAGATAGTGCGGTTGCTTTAAATGCTGCATTTTTTGTGAATGCTGCCATTTTAATTTTAGCGGCCACTGCTTTTTATGCAACGGGCCATCAGCAAGTTGCAAAAATTGAAGAAGCGCATGCTTTATTGGCGCCATTGTTAGGTTCTAAATTAGCACCCATTTTGTTTGCCATTGCATTGATTGCCGCCGGTCAAAGCTCCACAGTGACGGGTACATTGGCAGGCCAAATTGTGATGGAAGGCTATTTGAAAATTAGGTTAAATCCTTGGATTAGGAGGCTGTTGACGCGACTTGTTGCCATAGTACCCGCTGTATTGGTGATTGGTATTATGGGGGAAGATAGGGTAGATGCTTTATTAATTTTTAGTCAAGTCATATTGAGTTTGCAATTGGGATTTGCGGTAATTCCTTTAATTCATTTTGTGAGCGATAAGGCCACAATGGGCGAATTTGCCATAGGGTGGAAAGTAAAAACTTTGGCCTGGATAGTCACAATAGTATTGGTATTTTTAAATACCAATTTAGTCATTGATTTTGTTACTTCCTTTTTTCAAAATGAAGGAATGGTTTTAGTGAAAGGGCTGATTGTTTTATTTATCCTTTTTTTTATCGGGTTGCTTTTGTACATCACGATCTATCCATTTATAAAAACACAACAACAAGCAAAGGAAATTGATTTACATGGGGCTACGATTCAATTGGAATGGATCCAAGCAATTCCGGTGCAAAGAATTGCCATTGCAGTTGATTTTTCGGTAACGGACAATCAGTTAATCAATACGGCCATTGCGCATTCAAAATCCCTGCCCGTTGGGGATGCCGATACATCTATCCATTTTATTTTAATTCATATTGTGGAAAGTGCTACTGCCCATTATTTAATGGAATCAAGTGACGATGAAGAATCTAGAAAGGATCAAGAGCGGTTAGACTTATATGCCTCCGCTTTAAAGTCAAGAGGGTTTAAGGTAAGTACCGCTTTAGGCTATCGCAATAGAGTCAAGGAAATTGTACGCATCGTACATGAGATAGACGCACAATTGTTAGTAATGGGGGCACATAAACACCAAGGTTGGAAGGATTATATTTTTGGAGAAACCATTGAGTCGGTAAGACACAAAGTGAGTATCCCCGTATTGATTGTCAATGCCTAATTTGTAAGTTAATTACCTAGGATAATCCTACATTTTCTTTTACATTTTGTACATTTGCGTACAAAATTTTATAAAGCTATGGGACAAAAAATCAAAGTGGCCAATCCAGTGGTTGAATTGGATGGGGATGAAATGACAAGAATTATTTGGAAGTTTATTAAGGATAAGTTGATCTTGCCTTATTTAGACATTGATATAAAATATTATGACTTGGGCATGGAATATCGTGATGAAACCAATGACCAAGTAACCATTGATGCGGCTAATGCCATCAAACAATATGGTGTAGGTATCAAATGTGCAACCATTACTCCTGACGAACAAAGAGTAGAAGAATTTAAGTTAAAGCAAATGTGGAAGAGCCCGAACGGAACCATCCGTAATATTTTGGATGGTACTGTATTCCGTGAGCCCATTGTTTGTAGCAATGTACCTCGTTTAGTGCCTAACTGGACGGCACCTATTTGTATTGGTCGTCATGCTTTTGGGGATCAGTACCGTGCTACTGACTTTGTAACCAAGGGGAAAGGAAAATTAACCGTGAAATTTGAAGGCGAGGATGGGACAGTGCAAGAATTTGAAGTATTTAATTTTAAAGGAGACGGCGTTGCGATGGCAATGTACAATACCGACGAAAGTATTTTTGGATTTGCAAGAGCTTGTTTTAATCAAGCATTGGCTAAAAAATGGCCTTTATATTTGTCAACAAAAAATACCATTTTAAAGAAATACGACGGTCGTTTCAAAGATATTTTTGAAGAAGTATATCAAAATGAATTTAAAGCTAAGTATGCCGAAGCAGGCATCACGTATGAGCACCGTTTAATTGATGATATGGTGGCGAGTGCTTTAAAGTGGAATGGTAATTTTGTATGGGCTTGTAAAAACTATGATGGAGACGTTCAATCCGATACGGTAGCGCAAGGTTTTGGTTCATTAGGTTTAATGACTTCTACTTTAATAACCCCCGACGGGAAGGTAATGGAAGCAGAAGCAGCACACGGAACAGTTACACGTCACTTCCGCGAACACCAAAAAGGAAACAGAACTTCTACCAACCCGATTGCTTCTATTTTTGCATGGACAAGAGGATTGGAATTCAGGGGACAATTGGATAATAACCAGGAGTTAATTCGTTTCTCTAAAGCTTTGGAAGAAGTTTGTGTAGAGACGGTGGAGTCTGGAATTATGACGAAGGATTTAGCCGTTTGTGTACACGGTAATAAAGTGAGCCATGGCGAGCATTATGTGTACACGGAGGAGTTCTTAGATGCATTGGACGCTAATTTGCAAAAGAAGCTGGCGTAATTGAATAGCGTGTAATCCAACACGCAGGGTAGCTACTAAATAAAAAACTCCGATAGTGATATACTATCGGAGTTTTTTTATGGAGAAATACAATTGGTTATTTCTTCTTTTTCATTTCAGCACACTTACCATCTTTCATACATTTTTTGTCGCATTTGTGTGCTTTAGTTTCTTTCTTACAATCCTTACAATCTTTTTTACCACAGTTTGCAGATGCAGTGTTGGCAGCTACTAATAAAAAAGAGGCAAATAATACGGTTGCTATTTTTTTCATGCTTTTATTTTTAAATTGATAATGTTTTTCTAGCCTGCAATTTAAGTAGGAATCTGTTAAATTTGAGCAGACTAGGCATGATTTAACTCATTTTTACACAAAATCTGCTGAATTTCTTATTTCAGTACCTCTAAAATTGGTTTTCCAATAGATCCACTAGGCATTTGGATGCCTAACAAGGTGGAAATGGTGGGGGCGATATCGGTCATGTAATTCATGCTATTGACATTTCCTTTTTTAATGCCCTTTCCATAAAAATACAAGGGGATATGGGAGTCGTAATTGTAAAATACGCCATGACTTGCCCCTGTCGGATATCCATCAATCACGCCTGATTTAAGTAAAACCGTTAAATCACCACTTCGTTGTGGGGTATATCCATTCAACAGCATTTCGCGAATTAACTGAGGTAAAGGTGCGAGTGCGGCGTTTCTGTTGTTCACTACCTGTAATACATTCGGTTTGCTTTCTAGGAATTTGCTAATAAGTTGCGTTAAGAAGGCATCGGAGATGTTCAAGCTGTCCATTAATTTGTGGTTAAAGTAAATAGTGGACTCGTATACATTACTGATCAATTCCTTTGTCAGGTTATTTGCTGCCAATAAATTGGTTAAATCCTTAGAGATATCTGCAGAAACATAATAATCGGCGGGTAATTTATTCTTTTTTGCAAACCCTGGTATTGGCGCAATGGCGTGGTCGGCGGTTAAAAAGAGGGTATAGTTGTCCTTGCCAATTTTCTTATCCAAATAGGCAAAAAAGTCAGCCAATACTTCATCGAGTTTTACATAGCCATCGAGGGATTCCCATGAGTAAGGACCAAAATTATGGCCAATATAATCGGGGGTTGAAAAACTCAAGGTTAATAAGTCAGTGATAGAATCTGCGCCTAATTGCTCGTTTTGAATTGCTTCTTTTGCAAAATCGGTAATCAAGTTATTGCCTTGTGGAATTGCAAATAATCTTTTATAGTCTTTGCCAATGAGCTTAGTTAAATCAAATGGGAAATTCACTTTTACTTTTTCTTCATAAAACCCGGTCTCATAAGCGTTATCATCGGTATCACAATTTTTTTCATACACCTGTTTGGGTAAACTTAATGTCCAGCCTTGCTTATAAAAACTATCTACTTTGTGTAAATTATTAAAATTAGTAGCCCACTTCGGTAAATTTTGTTGGTAGTAAGTGGAAGAAATCATGTTTCCTGTTTCACCATCATACCAATAAGCTGCATTGGCAGCGTGCCCTGCTGGTAAAATAGCGCCTCTGTCCTTAAGTGAAATACCGATTACCTTGCTTTGGAAATTATTGGATAATTTCAATTCATCACCAATGGTGGATGTCCATAAATTTTTTGGACTCATTTTGCCAGATAACTGGTTGCCACTCCCAATACTACTCACTGACTTATCTTCCACACAATATTCAGTTTTGCCTGTTAAGTTGTTAAACCAACTGTTCCCCACAATACCATGAATGGCTGGAACCGAACCAGTGTAAATGGCAGCATGGCCACAGGCGGTAACGGTATGAACATAGGGGATAAGGTTATAATTGCAGGAAGCGCCTTCATCTGCCAATTTAAGGAATCCGTTTTTTGACTTAAAAAAAGAACGATATCTATTTACATTGTCCCAGCGCATTTGGTCAATTACAATACCAATCACCAATTTTGGTTTAGTGTTATTTGACTTATTGGACTGAGCAGTAGCAAGGTTTGCGAACATTGCAAACAATAAAGAAAACACAATTTTCATACAGCGAAATTTATCCTGCAATTTACAGCTAATAATTAAGCATTAAAAGACAAAAATTGATTAAATTTGCATTAATAATTAATTCTATATGGCAGACATTTTTGATCGTTTAATAAAAAATTACGGACCCATTGGACAGCATCGTGAAAGAGCACATGGTTATTTCGCCTTCCCTAAACTAGAAGGGGAAGTAAGTTCAAAAATGAAATTTAGAGGCCAAGAAATGATTGTTTGGAGTTTGAACAATTATTTAGGCTTAGCCAATCATCCAGAAGTGCGTAAAGCCGATGCAGATGCAAGTGCGCAATATGGGTTGGCCTTACCGATGGGTGCAAGAATGATGAGTGGAAATAGTGATTTACATGAGCAATTGGAAAAAGAATTAGCCGAGTTTGTACATAAAGAGGATTCTATTTTAATGAACTACGGTTATCAGGGTATCATGAGTGCAATTGATTCCATTTGTGGAAGACATGATGTGGTGGTATATGATGCAGAATGTCACGCATGTATCATTGACGCATTAAGAATGATACCAGGGCACCGTTTTGTATTTAAACACAATGATGTAGAGGATTGTGAAAAGCAATTGTCTAGAGCCCAAGCATTGGCGGATAAACAAGGTGGCGGTATTTTAGTAATTACAGAAGGCGTGTTTGGAATGGCGGGGGATCAAGGAAGATTAAAAGAAATTGCTGCACTAAGAAAGAAAGTGCCTTTCCGTTTATTGGTGGACGATGCCCATGGATTTGGGACATTGGGGGAAACAGGCGCAGGTGCTGGCGAGGCCCAAGGATGTCAAGACGAAATTGATTTATACTTTTCTACTTTCGCAAAAAGTATGGCTTCTATTGGTGCGTTTATGGCAGGCCCAAGAACCATCATTGATTATATCCGTTACAATATTCGCTCTCAAATTTTTGCTAAAAGCTTACCAATGCCCTATGTAGTTGGAAATTTAAAGCGTTTGGAATTATTGAGGTCAACCCCTGAATTAAAAGCAAACCTTTGGAAAAATGCATTGGCATTACAAAATGGATTAAAGGAAAAAGGATTTGACATTGGTAAAACAGATTCAGTGGTAACCCCTGTGTATATGAAAGGTGGAGTAGAAGAAGCTACTGCGATGGTTATGGATATTAGAGAAAACTATAAAATATTTTGCTCAATAGTGGTGTATCCTGTAATCCCTAAAGGACATATTATTTATAGGTTAATCCCAACAGCGGTGCATACGCAGGAAGAAATTGATTTAACCTTAAAAGCATTTAGCGAAACCAAGGCTAAATTAGATGCAGGTGCCTATAAGGTGGCTGAAATACCGGACATGGCCAATAAGTAAAACTTATAGCTGTTGCTCCTTTTCTTTTAATGCAACTTCTTTTAATTCAGCTTCTCGCTGTTCAGTTTTGAGCACTTCAATACTTACGTTAAGTTCAAATCCAATTAATAGGATAAGTGCATTCATGTAAATGATGGTCATTACAACTAATACAGTTCCAATGGAACCGTAAATTTTATTGTAACTACTAAAATGGTTTACCCAGTAGGAAAATCCAACCGTGGTGAGTAACATTAAAATGCTGGAAAGTAAGGAGCCTGGGGATACCAATGGCCATCGTTCTTTAATATGGGGTGCGTATTTGTATATAAAGGCATTCCCATAAAACAATAATAAAATAATAATAATCCATCTTAATGAATTCCAATAGGGAAGGATGGTACTTTGCTTAATATCAAAAGCGCCATTTAATAAGGAAGCCAATTGCTCCTGTCCAATTAATACAATTAAGCTAGCGAATACCAGCAATATTAAGATAATGGTTAATCGAATGGCCCGCATTCTTTGGTGCAAGAAAAAGGGTTTATTTTGCATGATCGATTTGTCAAAACTTCTAATAATGCCCGTCATCGCATTAGATGCATAAAATAGCAACAACAAAAATCCAAATGAGAATATTCCAACATGTTGACTTAGTAGGTCATTGATGATATCAACAATGAATCGGTAAGTACTTGAGTTGGGTGCAATGTCTTTGAATAAGGTAAGAATTTGCTTTTTTACTTTAAAAGTGGTTGGGAAGTAGGGGATAATGGAAAACAAAAATAAAAACCCAGCAGGCAATGCCATTAATAAATTAAAGGAAATGGCGGAAGCACGATCATACAAGCCAATTGTATTAAGCTGCCTAGACAAGAATTTTAATACCAGGTACAAATTAATATGCTGAAATCCGGGTATGTAAATTCCTTTCATTTTTTGTTTTAGAAAATGCAAAGGTGGACCAAATACGGTCTTCAAAAAAGCCCGTATGATATTGATGATTAGTTTAAGTAAACTAACGTTTTTTCTTTTGTAGATACTCATCTAATTTTTGCTGGTATTCTTTTGCAAATTTATTGTGTTCTTCATAAGTAGCACTAAAGTGATGATATCCACTAAAATCAGCTTTGGCTACAAAATAAAGGTAATCCGTTTTAGGGGCATTCAATACTAAATCAATGGTCTTTGGATTCGGTGTGCAAATGGGACCAGGAGGCAAGCCTTTGTTTTTATAGGTATTGTATAAGGAAGGAGTGCTTAAATACTTTTCATAAATACGGGTGATGGTAAAATCCTGCATTGCAAATTTTATAGTAGGGCAGGCCTGCAAAAGCATGTTTTTTTTCAATCTATTTTGGTACACACTTGCAATTAAGGATTTGTCAGATGTATAATTGGTTTCTTCATCGACAATGGAAGCCAATGTATATACTTCCTGCTGGCTCATCCCAATTGATATAGCTTTTGCACGTCGATCATTGGCATTCCAAAATTGCGCCTTCTGCTCCTTCATTTTTTGCATTAATGTAGGAAGGGAGGTAGACCAATACATAGTGTAAGTATTGGGAATGAACAAGGTCAATAATTGAGTAGTATCAACGCCAAAGGGTGCAAGGGAATCATTGTTATTAAAAAACGCAGCAGCGGTGGCGCTGTCCATTGATAAGGTGTTTCCAACGAGTCGGGCAAGCTCGCCCCTGGTGCGGACTTTATTTAAAACAAAATTAACCGTTGCTTGCTGGCGATTGCGTAACATTCTAACAATAGTAAGTAAGCTGGTATTTTTTTTAACTAGGTATTTGCCAGGTTTAATTTTTGCCTCTACATTTAAAATTTTTGCAAGTACTAAAAAGCTGGGCTTGTCAAGAATAATTTTTTTAGCCACAAGGGTGTCCGCTAAAATAGAAAGCCCCTGATTTTTATATTCAAAACTAATTTTGTCCTTTCCAAAGTGCGTTGTGATGATCAATAAATTAATGCCCTCATAAATTAGAAGGCCACTAATTAATATAGTCACAATTTTTTTCATATTTCAAATTACAATAAAAATCCCCACCTTTTATAGATGGGGACCATTTATTTCATAAGTCCAATTTTATTTGGAATTCATTAAGGTTTTTTTGTCGCTGGAGGCGCAGTTTGAACAGGCACAGTTTGTTGAGGTGCTGTTTGAACAGGCGTTTTAGGTGCCGTTTGAATTGGCAGGTTATCGATAGATCTTTTATTGGTATTGGTGGTGTTTGTCTTTGTCAATAACAAAGTAGAAGTAATTGCCAATACTGCAATTACACCAGCAAAAATCCAAGTACCTTTTTCAAGTACATCGGTGGTTTGCTTCACACCCATAAAGTTGTTGGATAATCCACTCACATTTGCATTTAGCCCACCCCCTTTAGGATTTTGAATTAATACCATAAAACCTAATCCTACACATGCTGCCACTAACAATACTATAAATAAAGTAATCATATCTTCTTTTGTTTTAATTGTTCTATTTGAGACGCAAAATAAACGGATTTTTCAGGAAAAATAAAACTTAATTTAGAATAGATGTCTATTGCCTTTTGTTTATTGCCCTGTTTTATCCATATTTCCGCCATTGCTTCGGTAATCACTTCGGTGGCATTGTTGGCCTTTTCGGCTATAATTGCGATCATTTTCTCCTGTTCTTCCCCAATTTCAGCCAAATTTGGACTATTTTCCTCTTGATGCTTCAATACCTTGAGCCAGGCCGTAAAGCTCCTTAATTGCTTGGTAAATTTATCCTGGGGCACTGCGGATAAGTCAATTTCAATGCCTTGGGCCTCAAAATAGTCTTTTACGATTTTCTGGGTGTCTTTTTCAAATTCTAGGGGTTGGGTCGTATCCGTCTCTTGGAATTGCGCCAATTGCTCAGAAATTAAGGTATTTAATTTCTCCTCCATCTGTTCATTTAAAAGAGGGGTAGCTTCTAGGGCATCCTCTTTGGCCAACCATTGGTGCAAATGCAAAGCAGAGGGGAAATAACAAACTGCCTTTTGGATTTGGGTATCATACAATGGGGTGGAAGTTAATTGGTACTTTTTAGCCAAAAATAATTGTAAACTTGGATTAAAGGCATTTTCTTGGACCAGGGTTTCCAATTCAGTTGTAGCTATGCTTTCTAAATTTGAATGGCCTGACCACTGGAATAATATGGAATTAATATTGCTTAGCGACATATTTACCAGTTTGAAAAAATTTGATTGAAAATATCATCTGTTATATTACGTACAATGTCCTCCATCAATTGACCTTCTGCTTGATTTAAACTAAGATTGGCAGAGAAATCAAAATTTCTTGACACGTCAAATTCTTGTTCTTTATTGTCCAATGTCTTTTTTAAAACCACATGTACCGTTACCGTGAGACGGTTGGTAGTTGCTTGTTGTGCACTAACCCCCACGGTTTGTGTAGGATCGTAATTGGTGATGGTCGCAAAAATTTGATAATGTGCATCATCACTATTGGTTCTAGTTAATTTTGTTTGACCAATAATTTTTTGCAATAGCTTGTCGGTAAGTAAGGGAGCCAACTGGGGGTTCACATACCTGGCTTTATTTTCAATAAATCCAATTTTAACCGTTTTGATATTGTCCGGAATCACGGCATCTCTAAAACTATAAATGCCACAACCTGAAATGAATCCAAGGATGCATAGGAAGGCAAATGCATAAAGCATTTTGGATTTTATTTTCAATATGGATGGCTTATTCTTCAATGTCGTATTCTTTTATTTTTCGATAAAGGGTGCGTTCACTAATTCCTAAGTCAGTAGAAGCGTCTTTTCGGCGTCCTCGATGCTTTTTTAAGGCTTTTAAAATTAACTCTTTTTCCTTATCCATAATGTTTAATGATTCCTCCACTTCATAATGGCCCTGTAGGTCATTGTCAATGATCAATGGTTGGTTGGCATTGTATTGAACCGAAGGCAGGGTAGGCGCATTGTTATTAGGCACAGGCATTACATTATTCATGGCATTGGAAGGAAGGATATCCTCTTTAAGCTCATTGATCATGGACTCTCTGGTAAAATTACCCGCTTGTCCTGCCAAGGAAGGATTCTGTAATATCTCAAAAAACATTTTCTTTAATTCATTCACATCTTTTTTCATGTCAAAGAAAAGCTTGTATAAAATTTCACGCTCATTGGCAAATTCACCTACTGGGGTAAAAGTTATCATGGGCATATTGTGTTTAGATGCCGTAGGTAAAAATTCAGCTAAAATGGTAGCATTGATATGATCGGTGGTGCTAAGTACTGAAATTTGCTCTGCAATATTTTTTAACTCACGCACATTGCCTGGCCATGTATAGGAGGTAAGCAAAGCACGCGCTTCCTCATCCAAAAAGATAGGCTTGGTTTTATATTTTTCAGCAAAGTCAACAACGAACTTTCTAAACAATAAAGGAATATCTTCTTTGCGATCTCTTAAACTAGGTACGCGAATAGGCACCGTGTTTAAACGATAATATAAGTCCTCTCTAAATTTACCTTTTTGGGTAAACTCCATTAATTCTCTATTGGTGGCAGCAATGACGCGCACATCTGTTTTTTGTACTTTGGAAGAACCCACACGAATAAATTCCCCTGTTTCTAAAACACGTAATAATCTTGCTTGTGTGCCCAAGGGCATTTCCCCAATCTCATCTAAGAAAATGGTACCACCGCTTACGGTTTCAAAATACCCTTTACGGCTATCCACCGCACCGGTGAAAGATCCTTTTTCATGACCAAATAATTCTGAATCAATTGTGCCTTCTGGAATGGCGCCACAGTTCACCGCAATAAATGGATTGTGTTTGCGTGCCGATAAACTATGAATGATTTGAGAAAATACTTCCTTACCAACACCTGATTCACCCACAATTAATACGGTCAAGTCGGTAGCGGCTACCTGCTCGGCTGTATTTAATGCGTGGTTTAGCGATGGCGTGTTGCCAATAATGCTAAATCGGTTTTTTAAAGATTGTAATTCCATAATTTAAAATTTAATCAACTTCTTATTTATTCACTTACTTTTCCCAATAAGGTTCCCTTTGTAAAATCGTTTACCAACACATTTACATAGTCGCCTTTTTTAAATCCATGATTTCCTTTCGGGAATACAATAACCTTGTTTTGACTATTGCGGCCCATCCACTCTTGGTCACTTTTTTTACTATTGCCTTCAATTAAAATTTCAAAAGTTTTACCCACATCTTTTTTATTGCTTTCATTAGAAAGTACCCACTGCACATCTACAATTTCCTGCAGTCTTCTCTTTTTCACTTCCTCGGGTATATCATCCTCATATCTTTTAGCAGCAAGGGTTCCAGGACGCTCTGAATAAAAATACATATAACTGTAATCGTAATTCGCTTCCTTCATGATGCTAATGGTATCCTGATGATCCTGCTCAGTTTCGGTACAAAAGCCAGCAATAATATCTGCCGAAATACTTGCATCAGGCATGATTTCTTTAATGCGCGCCACTTTTGCCAAATACCATTCACGGGTATAAGTTCTATTCATTAACTGCAACATTCTTGTACTTCCACTTTGAACAGGTAAGTGAATGTATTTACAAATATTATGGTACTTAGCCATCGTATGCAATACTTCGTCTGTAATGTCTTTAGGATGAGAAGTGCTGAATCGTACACGTAAACTAATATCTATTTGAGCAACACTTTCTAGTAATTGTGCAAAGGTTACAGAAACATTGGTTTCAGGATTGTTCCAATAATAACTATCTACATTTTGTCCCAATAAAGTAATTTCCTTGTATCCTTTTTCAAATAGATCCCTGCACTCCGCTACAATACTAAATGCATCCCTGCTGCGCTCACGACCTCTTGTAAATGGAACCACACAAAAGCTACACATATTATTACATCCACGCATAATGGAAACAAAACCACTAATGCCATTGCTATCTAAACGCACCGGTGCAATGTCGCCATAGGTTTCATCTCTACTTAAAATAACGTTTACCGCTTTTTGTCCTGTACCTGCTTCTGCAATTAAATCAGGGAGGGTGCGATAAGCATCTGGACCAACCACAATATCAACTAGTTTTTCTTCCTCTAATAACTGCGATTTTAAACGCTCGGCCATACAACCTAAAATGCCCACCAATAAACCTGGCTTTGCTGTTTTTAATTTTCTAAATTCAGTTAAGCGTTTACGCACCGTTTGCTCTGCTTTTTCTCGAACAGAACAGGTGTTTACTAAAATCAAATCTGCTACTTCGGCGTTGCGGGTACTTCCATATCCATTGTTTTCCAGGATAGCTGCCACTACCTCACTGTCGGCAAAGTTCATTGCACAGCCATAACTTTCTACATAAAAAAACTTATCAAAATGCTTTTTAGGGCTATTGGATTCAAAAGCCTCACCTTGCCTTGTTTCGTCATGTGTTTTGGTGTCGATTGCGTATAATTCCATGAATGAGCGTACTTGTATATGAGTCTGCAAATTTACTTAAAATTTGCTTGAATGTGTCAACTTGTCATATACAACTAGCTAAATATTTGATTATGAGTATCTTAAATGATAGTATTTTTAAATTCTTTAGAATATAGTGTACTTAAAATCAATCATTTACAATAATTAGTATATTTGGTAAATTGATTTGTTGATGAAGAAATGGCTTGTATTTGTTTGTTGTAGCCTTTTATTAAATTGGTCCTATGCGCAAGAAGTGGCGGTGGCGAAATTGCGTTCTGAGACCTCTAGAAGCATCAGAAAGGAAGCAGATACCAGTTATTGGAATTGGAAAACAGGGGGTTTGTACAATTTTAATTTATCACAAAGTTCCTTGAGTAACTGGGCTGCCGGGGGGGATAATTTCAATTTGGCCTTTACGAGTTACTTTAATTATTATGCTTTTTTTCAAAAACCTAAACATAGTTGGGACAATAATATTGACCTTAATTTAGGCTATATGCAGTCAAGTAATTTGGGGGGACGCAAAAACGACGATCGATTTGACCTCATTAGTAAATATGGTTATAAAATTGACACCGTGGGCAAAT
>CANKWR010000042.1 GCA_947487525.1 Bacteroidota bacterium | reverse complement strand
TATTTATTAGAAAGGCGCAAAAAGAAAAAGAGCATTTTATTATTCGTTATTAAACTATAGAAGTTTGTTACCTATTGCATTATTAAAATCATTGACAAATTTACCTGGATACGAACAGGAAAGTTTTGTACGTGTGCATGAGCAAGGGGAACAGGTAACTTCGGTTAGGTTGAATCCGTTTAAAAAATTTGATATACAGGAGCATCCTTTTTTAAAGGAAACAACTCCTGTACTTTGGAACCAACATGGATATTACCTTCAAGAAAGACCCATGTTTGTGTTGGATCCATTGTGGCATGCAGGCGCTTATTATGTTCAAGAAGCAAGCAGTATGTTTATACAATATATTCTTGAGAAATTATTTCCAAATCCCAATGAACAAATAGTATTGGATTTATGTGCAGCCCCTGGGGGCAAATCAACCCTATTGGCAAGTTATTTTGACAAAGGGTTGGTGGTAGCCAATGAGACGATAAAAGCGCGAAATGCGATCCTGGTAGAGAATTTAACTAAATGGGGCAGTGAACGAGTGGTGGTAACACAAAATGATCCTGCGCATTTTAAAGCCCTTCCTCATTTTTTTGATTTAATGGTGGTGGATGCGCCTTGTAGTGGAAGTGGTTTGTTTAGAAAAGACCCTTCTGCTATTAGCGAATGGAGTGAGGAGGCGGTGTTGCATTGTGCGACTAGGCAAAGCAGGATTGTCGAAGACAGTTTAGATGCCTTAAAGGAAGGAGGCTATTTAATTTATTCAACCTGCTCGTATTCATTTGCAGAGAACGAAAATAAGATGGATTGTATTGAAAGCATTCCAGGTATGAAAAATATTACATTGGATGTGCCGGAATCATGGGGCGTCGTAACAACAGAAAGTCCCGTAACCGCTTCAAAAGGATATCGTTTTTATCCTGATAAAATAAAAGGGGAAGGTTTTTTCGTGGCAGTATTTCAAAAACAAGTAAGTGAAAATGGGGGCTATTATGCATCGGATTTCAATTTCAATGAATTGACCAAAAAGGAGAAAGGGACTTTGGCTGCCCAATATGCAATTTCAGAAGATCAATTATTAATTAATCATCAAAATGGCATCATTGCAGTTCCCCATGATTTAATCATGCCGATCAAGGCAGTATTAAAAAATTTGTATGTCAAAAAAATGGGGGTGGCAGTCGGAACCTTAAAAGGCTTGGATTTAATTCCGGCACATGCTTTAGCCATGAGTTGGAACAGCAAATTGCCTTATGGAAAGCTAGCACTTGACCTGCCCACTGCTTTACAATATCTACGAAGAGCGGACCTGGTTTTGGACGGCCCCAAGGGTTGGCAGGGGATCTGCTACCAAAATATCATGCTGGGTTGGGCCAAGTTATTACCAAATAGGACCAATAATTATTATCCTACAGAATGGAGAATATTGAAATACTGATATTTATATATTAATAAAATATATAAGATAATTAAATTTTACTTTTTATTCACATTCGCTTTTTGTACCTTTGCTTCATGTTTAGAAAATATTTACTCTTAATGGTGGTCCTTTTTGGCCTATTGAATAGCAACGATTCTTTTGCAGCTTCGCAAAAGAAAGGAAAGCATGCAACGAGTGCAAGCAAAAAGTCAAAATCAAAGGCAAAAAATAAGCGTTCTTCCAAAACGATGGTAAAAGCGACCAAAAAGAAGGTAGTCGTGGATACAGCTAGGAAGGAATTGGCGAAAGAACCAGTAAAGGCAACGAATACTACAACCACCGCACCAAGACAAATGATTGCGGACAACAAGGAAAAATCAAGAATCGCAGATAGTACACGTAGAGCATCATTGGTAAGCATTAACAATAAGGAAGAAAAAGAAGGCTATTTTGCTTCTTTCTTTGCTTCACAAAAAAAACAACTATCCTCTTTCCAAACATTGGAAGGAACTGCGGCTGTTTTCAAAAGCATCAGCGGATGGGACGATCAAAAATTTTATATTTTAACGAACCAATTACCAATCGGTACAATTGTTAGAATCACCACACCTGAATTAAAAAGTATTTGTGCAAAAGTGATTAATAGTTTACCTGAAGTGGGAAATGCGGTTCAGTATCGCTTAAATGATGCGGCAGCGGCTATCTTAGGCATCTCCAACAAAACATTTAAGGTTTCCGTTACCTATTAATTCTTACTCATGAAGAATTTATTTTTTGTCCTTGTATTTACAATGACCTCGGTTTTCATTGGCTGTGCTCAAAAAAAAGCAGCCGAAACGCAATCAATTAGCTTGAGTGTAAAGGAATTTCAATCGGCGATACTTCAACAAGGGGTCCAGGTATTGGATGTTAGAAATGCCGATGAGTTTAAAAATGGGCATTTAAAAAATGCATTGCTCGTGAATTGGAATGACCCAAAAGAATTTCAAAACAAAACCCAACATTTAGATAAATCAAAGACAGTATATGTTTATTGTCAAGCAGGCGGTCGTAGTGCAGCTGCTCAATCCTATTTAATTGAAAAAGGGTTCAAGGTGATTAATTTAGAAGGGGGATTAAGCAATTGGAAAATGAATAATTTGCCTATGGAAGGCAATGCAAACATGGCTCAAATGGAGGTTTCCGATTTTGAAAAAGTAATCAAAGGAAATGAGTTGGTTTTGGTAGACATTGGTGCTACTTGGTGTCCACCTTGCAGAAAAATGCAACCTGTTATTGATAAAATAAAACAAGTACAAGGCAATAAATTATATTTATTAAATGTGGATGGTGGCAATGATATGGAGGTGATGAAATACCTACAATTTGAATCTATGCCTACTTATATCATCTACAAAAAAGGGGTAGAAGTTTGGCGAAAACAAGGTATTGTTGCATCGCAGGATTTGGAAAAGGCTTTACAATAGCCCCTCAATAATTACAGTGCCCTCTAGATTAGGCACTAAATTAGGATTTTCGGTATCCCCGCAGAAAATCAACTATGGGCATTCTTTTCTTTCCTTCCCATTGAATATCGTTTAAAATTAGATAGCCGTCCTTACAAGCAAACTTTGCATACGTTTTTCCATCGGTAAGAAAACTACCCACTTGTTCCTTAGGAGTTTCATTACTTATTGAAGTCGAATATAGTTTTACAATCTTCTCATCCACTTTGGTTATGGCGCCAGGAAAAGGAGCCAGTCCACGAATATGATTGTGTATTTGTTGAACGGGTAAATCCCAATTGATTTCACAGTCCTTGGTAAAAATTTTAGGTGCATGTTTGATGACAGTGCCATTAACCCCATTTTCAATGACTTCGATTTGAGAAATCGATTTAAGGCTACCTTCCAATAATCCATTCAGCGTTTTCACCAATAAATTAGCCCCCACCATCATCATAGTATCATGTAATTCACCTGCCGTCATATTTTTGGTGATGGCAATGCGGTCCTGTAATAAAATATCCCCTGTGTCAATGGCATGTTGCAGTTGAAAAGTGGTCACACCTGTTTCGGATTCTCCATTCATCAATGCCCAATTAATGGGGGCAGCGCCTCTATATTGAGGCAATAAGGATCCATGCACATTTAAAGTGCCCATGGATGGGAAAGACCAAATTTTTTCTGGCAACATTCTAAACGCCACGACCACCTGAAGGTCCGGCTTCCATGCACTCAATGCTTCGAAAAACTCAGGTGATTTTAATTTTTCGGGTTGTAAAATGGGTAAGTCATGGGCAACTGCAAATTGTTTTACAGCACTTTGTTGCAGCTGCATCCCTCTGCCACCGGGCTTATCAGGGGCGGTAACCACACCAATCACATTCATTTTTGCATCCATTAGGGCACTTAAAGAGGCCACCGCAAAGGCGGGGGTTCCCATAAAAACGATTCTCGGTTTTTTGTCCATTGGGCAAAGTTAGTTTATCTGCCATAATTATGTACTTTTGCCCTTTGTGCCCTAGGCGCTTTATTTAAAAAATACAATATGCAACAAGTAACAAAAGGAGATACCATTCAAGTGCATTATCATGGTACTTTATCTAATGGCGAAGTTTTTGATTCTTCAAATGGAAGAGCACCATTGGAATTCGAAGTTGGAAGCGGGATGGTAATTCCTGGTTTTGATAACGGTGTAATGGGAATGAAAGTAGGTGATAAAAAAACAGTCAATATTCCATTTATGGAAGCTTATGGTCCTAAACAACCAGAAATGATTGTGGAGTTCCCTAAAACACAGTTCCCTCCAGATTTAAATCCTGAAGTGGGTATGGCATTGACTATGAACAATGGACAAGGTCAACAATTTCAAGTAAATGTGATAGAAGTAAAAGAGGAAGTGGTTGTATTAGATGCAAACCATCCTCTAGCTGGCCAAGATTTAACTTTTGATTTGGAATTGGTAAATATCGACACTCCTTCTAAAATCATAACTGAATTCTAGTATTTTTCTGATTTCAATTTTCATTGACAGGGCGCTATTTTTTATTAAATAGTAGCTGATGAGTTCACAATGATATTTCTGATAATTTGTTAAGGCGTTCCAAAAAATGGGACGCCTTTTTTATTCGCAAAATTCAAATTATCTTCATTCATCGAACCAATTGATTTTATCATCAACAATTGTATATAATAATTAAGAATATGGAATTACAAGCAGTAGAAGTGGCAGAAAGGTTTATGCGATATGTACAAATCGATACCCAAAGTGATCCCAATAGTACCCATTTCCCTTCAACAGAAAAACAAAAACATTTGTCGGCAATGTTGGCGGATGAGTTAAAATTAATTGGTATTGCGGACGCGCACATGGATGAGTATGGGTATGTTATGGCGACCATTCCTTCCAATATTTCAGCCAACGAAGCTTCAAAAACGAATACACAACTTCCGATTATTTGTTTTTGTGCACATGTTGATACTGCGCCAGACTGTAATGGAACAAACGTAAAACCCATACTGCATGAAAATTACAATGGGAGTGACATTGTACTTCCCGATGATCCTAGTCAAGTAATTACGTTACAAGCACATCCTTATTTAAAAGAAATGATGGGGTCTTCTATTATTACTGCATCGGGAAAAACATTGCTTGGTGCGGATGATAAAGCGGGGGTGACTATTATTATGGAAATGGCCAAATATTTAATGAGCCATCCAAGTGTAAAACATGCGGATGTCAAAATTTTATTTACGCCAGATGAAGAAGTAGGAAGGGGGACAGAAAAATTGGATATCAAAAAATTGGGTGCTGATTTTGGCTATACTTTGGACGGCGGTGAATTGGGCTGTTTTGAAATGGAAACATTTAGTGCCGATTATATAGTATTGCATATTGAAGGAGTAATTGCCCATCCAGGTGCCGCCAAAGGCGTGATGCAGAATGCAATCAAGGCAGCTGGTGAAATCATTGCTGCTTTACCAAAAAATGAATGGTGTCCGGAAACTACCGAAGGGACGCAAGGATTTATTCATCCAAATCATATTACAGGAGGTGCTGAAAAAGCCAGCATTGATTTTTTAGTACGTGATTTTGATACGATTCAATTAAAAGCACACGCACAAAAATTACTAAGTATTGCAACAGCGGTAATCAATGAAAATCCAGTTTTCTCGAAAGTAAAATTAACTATGGAAATCGCAGAGCAATATAGAAATATGCGCGAAGTGATTGATGCACATCCCGAGATTGTAACATTGGCCTTAAAGGCCTATGAAAAAGCAGGGATTCAGCCTATTGTCAGCCCCATTAGAGGAGGCACAGACGGAAGCAAAATGAGTTTTATGGGTTTGCCAACGCCCAATATATTTACGGGGATGCAATCAATTCATAGTAAGCAGGAATGGGTGGGTGTTAGAGATATGCTAAAGGCGGTAGAAGTATTGGTAAATTTGGTAGAAATAAATTAACTTTAAAAAATAAATATATTCTTATGTTGTTTTTATTAGATGTAGCCGAAAATAAAATTTCACTTTTAAGTTTATTGCAAAAAGGAGGCTGGATTATGTATCCGCTGTATGCTTTATTAGTGGTGGCTATTTATGTTTTTTTTGAACGCATGATTGCCATTAAAAAAGCGGGTGCCATTGATCCTAAGTTCATGCTTATCATTAAGGATAATTTATTGTCTAGCAACATTACTGCTGCAAAAAGCTTGGCCAAGAATACGGATAATCCTGTTGCCAAAATGATTGAAAAAGGAATTATGAGAATAGGAAAGCCGCTAGATGCTATTGAAAAAAGTATGGAAAATGTAGGCAAGTTAGAAATGTATTCTATGGAGCGTAATTTAAATATACTGTCTTTAATTGCAGGTATTGCACCCATGTTTGGTTTCCTTGGTACCATTATTGGCATGGTACAATTATTTTATGGAATTGCTTCCACAGGAGAATATACTTTAAACACCATTGCCGGGGGGATTTATACTAAAATGATCACTTCAGCAACGGGGTTGATTATTGGATTGATTGCCTATGTGGCACACAATTACTTATCTACGCAAATTGATAAAACGGCCAATAAAATGGAAACAGCGAGCGCTGATTTTTTAGATATTTTACAAGAAACAACGCATTCCTAATTTAAGTTTATGAATTTAAGAAAGCGATTAAGGCATCAGCCCGAAGTACATACGGGAGCATTAAATGATATTTTATTCATTTTACTCTTATTCTTTTTAATTGTTTCTACCTTGGCCAATCCAAATGTGATAAAAGTATCCAATCCTAAAGCAGCAAGCGATACTAAAGCAAAACAAACCGTTGTAGTTACCATTGATAAAGACCAGCATTTATTTATTGGAACAGCTCCAGTGGCGATGGATTCATTGTCTTTCCAATTAAAAACAATTTTGGACAAAGAAACTGAAAAGCCTTCGGTGGTGATTAATGGAGATAGTGTTGCCAACTTAGGGGTGACCATTAAAATCATGCAAATTGTAAAAAAGCTGGGTGCCACACCTGTTGTGTCTGTTGATCCAAGCAATTAATAGTTGATACAACGCCTTAAAATTGGAGGTTGTTATTTTTTTAAACTAGCCCTAAGCATTCGGTCCTTACCAAATAGGTCCTGACGGAGTTCAGCATGGTATCCCATTTCATCGAAAAGTGCCAACAAAGCCTTTCCTTGGTCATAATGCATTTCAAAAAATAATTGACCATTTTGGCTTAAGTATTGTTTTCCAAGTCTTGCAATGGTTCTGTAAAAAATAAGCGGATCCTCATTGGCGACAAACAAGGCAAGGTTGGGTTCAAATTGTTTCACCTGCACTTGCATGTTTATATTTTCTTTATAGGGAATATAGGGAGGGTTGCTGACAATGATATCATATTGATTGGGAAGATAGGTAGTATTTAAAATATCCTCTTGAAGCCAGGAAACTGTTGCGTTTAAATGCGTTGCATTTTGTTTTGCAATCACCAATGCTTCCTCAGAAATATCTAAACCCGCAATGGTGCAATGTGGTAGGGCCAATTGCAAAGCAATGGGGATGCAACCCGAGCCGGCACCAATGTCTAAAATTTGTAATGGCTTTTCAATAATCTGCGCATATTCAATGATCCAATCCACCAATTCTTCAGTTTCAGGCCTGGGAATTAATACATGTTCATTTACGGTATATTCATTGGATAAAAACCAGGCTTTGCCAATAATATATTGAATGGGCCTTCCTTCTTTCAGTTGCTTCAATGCATTTTGTAAAGTATCCATTTGTGCTTTGTCCAGCGGCTCCTCCTTATGCAACATTTGGTTTAGTTGATTCCAACCTGTTACATGTTCAAATAACATTGCCAATAGGCTGTTGAGTTCAACATTTTCGAATTGACTTGCTAGTTCTTTTTTAAATGCCAGTTTCAATGCTTGTAAACTCATAATGCAATGTTACAAATGATTGCGCATTATGAGTTAGCTTTGCCGAGTTATTATTTATCTATTTGATTAATGGATCCATTTTTTTACAATACCATTGAACAGCCCGCAATTGCAGAATTTAAAGATAGGGGAAGTAAGTTTTTGGCTTATAGCTTTCCTGTGTTGAGTATTGAGGATTGTAAAAAGCAGTTGGCCTTATTGAAAAAAGAACATCCAAAAGCAGTACATCATTGCTTGGCCTATAGAATTGGAATTGATGGCCAAACTTTTAGAGTAAGTGATGACGGCGAACCAGCTGGTTCTGCTGGTCGCCCAATTTTAGGACAAATAGATAGTAAGCAATTGACCAATATTATGGTGGTGGTCGTGCGTTATTTTGGTGGCACTTTATTGGGTGTGCCAGGATTGATTAATGCGTATAAAACTACTACCTCCTTGACTTTGCAGTTGTCTCCCATTGTACAAAAAGCGGTAGAAGTTCCTTATGCCCTCCATTTCGATTATCAACAAATGAACGAGGTCATGATGATTGTAAAGCAATACAATTGCTCCGTAGTAGAACAGGTTGCTCAACTATTTGTCGAATTAAAAATCGGAATTCCAAAACACCGCTTACAAGAAGTGATTAATAAAATTGAAGACCTTCAGGGTGTTTCCTATACAACTGCACTTATCTTATAACCAATCGCATTAAAGAGGGGGCTAATATTTATAAAAGCCTTCCCCTGATTTTATTCCTAGCTTTCCAGCATTGACCATTTCAACCAATAAAGGGCAGGGAGCGTATTTTGCATCATTAAATCCTTCATGCATAATAGTGAGTATGTTTTTGCAAACATCTAAACCAATATAGTCCGCTAATTGTAAAGGTCCCATGGGGTGGGCCATGCCTAGTTTCATGATCGTATCAATGGTTTCGGCATCGCTAATGCCTGCTGAAAAAGCATACACTGCTTCATTGATCATAGGCATTAAAATTCTATTGGCAATAAATCCAGGGGCATCTTTTACAACACAGGGAATTTTTTGAATAGCCTTGGTTAAAGCAACAATATTGTTTGTTGTTTCATTGTCCGTAGCGGCACCGTTAATGATTTCAACCAATTTCATAATTGGCACTGGATTCATAAAGTGCATTCCAATTACTTTACTAGGACGTTGTGTAGCATTGGCGAGCGCTGTTATAGAAATAGAGGAAGTATTGCTTGCTAGTATACAATCGGGTTTCGCAAATTGGTCCATTTGCTGAAAAATACTTTTTTTAATTTCACTATTTTCTGTAGCAGCTTCTACGATTAAATCTACTTCTTGCACCCCTAATTCAATACTAGTGAAAGTAGTTACTTTTTGGAGTATGCTTATTTTGTCCTCATTGGAAAGAATACCTTTATTGATTTGTCGATCCAAATTTTTGGCAATATTTGCCAATGCTTTTTCTAATGCAGTGGCTGAAGTATCAATCAAGTTGACTTGAAATTCAAATTGAGCAAATACATGGGCAATTCCATTACCCATGGTGCCAGCACCGATGACTGCGATTTTTTTCATCTATTTTTTTGATTTATAATCTCCTCTTTTCCAAGAGTTGATAAAGCTTTTCCAAGCGGCTGGATTTAATATATTCATAGGAGGCAATTGTCCGGAATAATAATATTTCGATGCCTGATTGTTTAAGGAAGCGCCCACTGCTTCTTTGCCGTCTCTCGGAAGTGAAGCAAGAATAATTTTTTTCTGCGTTTCGCTGGTATTTTTCTTAGCAGTTTCATATAAGTCGTCATCCACTCTTGCATTTACAAAATCACGTTCAAATTGAGCGCGGGTCGGTCTTGGTTTTAAAATGGTAGCTGGTAAAAAATGAGTGTCATTAATCATTAATTGAATAACGCTATATTGGTTGCCTTCTAAATTTCTTGGAATAACAATGCTCCTGTCTTTAAAACCAATGCACGAAAAAGTAATATTCTCCCCTTTAATTACCGCAATTGAAAAAATACCATCGTTATTGGTAATTGTTCCGCGTCCTTTTTTATTCACGATGACACTCGCAAAAGGAATTGCCTTTAAGCTATCGGCTGTCATAATTACACCATAAAGCTGTACTACTGAGTCTCGGTAAATATTAGGAGTATTGGGGGGCTTCTGTTGCGCCTGAGCCCTATTTCCGAGGAGGCCAAGTATTCCTATTGTTAGTAAAATAAGCGTCTTTTTCATAGCAGTGCAAATTTACGGCAGAAGCACGAATTTTTTGCTAAAATAAGGACCGCTTAAGCTAACTTTGCCCGAGTTTTTATCTTTTTAACAAAAACTTCCAAAATGACAGAAGCGGATATACTAAAAGCACTAAGTAATGTTCAAGAGCCCGATTTGGGCAAGGATTTGGTGACTTTAAATATGATTGAGGATCTTAAAGTAAATGGCGATCAGGTAAGTTTTACGATTGTACTTACCACTCCGGCATGTCCCATGAAGGATATGATGAAAAACGCCTGTGAAAATGCGATAAAATTATTGGTGAATAAAGCGGCGGTAGTTACGGTGGGATTTACTTCCAGAACAAGTACCCTTCGAAAAACGGACGATAAGGTTTTAGCCAAGGTAAAAAATATCATTGCTGTAGTGAGTGGAAAAGGCGGTGTGGGAAAAAGTACGGTGTCAGCAAACTTAGCGTTGGCTTTGGCCGAAGGCGGTGCAAAAGTGGGATTAATGGATGCTGACATTTATGGACCAAGTGTGCCAATTATGTTTGGTGTGAGAGGGCAAAGACCCATGATGAAGGACACCAATGGAGAAGGCATTATTATCCCAATTCAAAAATTTGGCATTGATTTAATGAGTATTGGTTTGTTGGTGGACGAAAAAGATGCAGTGGTTTGGAGAGGTCCAATGGCAAGTAGTGCCATTCGTCAATTTATTACCGATGTGGAGTGGGGTGAATTAGATTACCTCGTAATTGATATGCCACCAGGCACAGGAGATATTCATTTAACCATTATGCAAACAGTTCCTGTAACGGGTGTTGTAATTGTGACCACCCCTCAAAATGTGGCATTGGCAGATGCTAAAAAAGCAATTGCCATGTTTGGCCAAGCCAATGTAAAAGTGCCCATTATTGGTTTGATTGAGAATATGGCTTATTTCACGCCAGCAGAATTGCCAGACAATAAATATTATTTATTTGGAAAAGATGGAGGAAAAAATTTAGCGGAAGAATATGATTTGCCATTTCTTGGTCAAGTGCCATTGGTGCAATCTATTCGTGAAGGAGGAGATATAGGGGTGCCAGCGATGGTGGGAGAAGATGAAATTTCAAAACAAGCATTAAGAGCGGTGGTATCGCAAGCGGTTAGACAAATCGCCATTCGCAATGCAAACCTGCCCAAAACACAAACAATCACTGTGGCTCCAAATTAGGAGTTGGATATAAACGGAAACCTATTTAATCAAAGCCATGTCAGATAAAATAATTATTGCCATTGATGGTTTTTCCTCTTGTGGGAAAAGTACCTTAGCAAAAGCTTTGGCTGCGCAATTGGAATATGTTTTTATTGATACAGGCGCTATGTATCGAGCTATTGCTTTATATTTTTTAAGAAACCATATTTCTTTTCAAGACGAAAAAGCTATTGCCAATGCACTTTTGCATATCCAACTTCATTTTGAACACAATCCCAATACCCTAAAGAGCGATATGTTCTTGAATGGTGAAAATGTAGAATTACGCATTAGGGAAATGCAGGTAAGTTCCAAAGTGAGTGAGGTGGCTGCAATCCCTGCAGTAAGGGACTTTGCAGTGGCACAACAACAAGTAATGGGGCAACATAAAGGAATTGTAATGGATGGCCGTGATATAGGAACAGTTGTATTTCCTCAGGCAGAATTAAAAATATTTGTAACTGCGGACCCGGCTATTCGTGCCAATAGACGCTTTAAAGAATTACAAGCAACCGATCCTACGATCAGTATGGAAGCAGTTGCTGAAAATTTAGCACACAGAGATCATATTGACAGTACAAGGGAACATAGCCCATTAAAGCAAGCTGAAGACGCGATGGTTTTGGACAATAGTCATTTAGATAGAGCAGCTCAATTTGAGATTGCCTTGAATTGGGCGAAAGAGCGAATTGTTTCAGCCAGTTAGTTTGCTGCTTCCCAATGTGCCATTAATTTTTCAAGTGCCGCTTCCTGATTAAAATAACCGGTGATTTTTTGAATGACAGATTCTACTACTGCATCGGGACAGCTAGCGCCGCTGGTCATTAAAATTTTTACAGGTGCTTTATTGGGTAAATATCCATTCACCACATGCGCTGATTTATTTTTCCAATCGGTATGAATAATGTCTGTCGCGTTTACAATTTTACTTGCGTCATCAATAAAGTAAGTGGGTAGTTTTTGTTCGCATAATTCTACTAAATGGGAGCTATTGCTGCTGTTTTTTCCACCCATAACAATGGCTAGGTCTGCGTTGGTTTCTAACAATCCAATCACCGCTGACTGATTGTCGTTGGTAGCATAACATAAAGTGTCACGGGTATCTGCAAAATGGGCTTCAATATTTGCTGCACCATATTTTTCAATTATGATGTGTTTTAAATAATCCGATATAGCTTGGGTGTCCGTTGCTAATTGGGTAGTTTGATTCACAACGCCAATTTTTTCTAAATCTTTTGTGGGGTCAAATCCATTTGAAAAACGACCTGCAAAATATTTTTCAAAATCACTAGCGCTCATCTTCCCTAAAATATAATCTCCCAATATTTTAGTTTCTTCCATATCATTCACTATTAATGTTGGGGTATTTGCAGCAGCATGTGAAAAAGTAGCCCTTGTTTCTTCATGCTTAGGTTTGCCATGAATAATAATAGCGTAACCTTTTTTAGCAATTTGGTCACTTCTGTTCCATACTTTTTCAACAAAGGGACAAGTAGTATTGTACTTCTGAATATCAATGCCTTTGTCTTGTATTATTTTTTCTAATTCTAAGGTGGTTCCAAAAGCAGGAATCATGACCACATCATTGGAAGTTAATGCTGATAATGGAATAATTACATTACCATTGGTGTCATGTAAAAACTGAACGCCTTTTTGAATTAAATCGGCATTCACTTGTGGGTTGTGAATCATTTCACTTAATAAATAAATTCGTTTCCCTTTATTTTCCTCAATGGTTTTATAGGCAATATCAATGGCATTTTCTACGCCATAACAAAATCCAAGATGACGTGCTAAATAAAATTGCACGGTACCCAAATCCAATAAAGTAGGACTAAAATCCTTCTTTAATTTATCATCTGCTTTCCTTTTCTGCTTGATGGCGGTAATTAAGCGGCTACGATATCCGTTGGGCACCTCAAATTGCTTCATTTGTAAACTATTTAAGTTTGTTGAGGACAAAAGTACAATAAAATACGGCTTCCTTGCATGTGGGTCTTATCTTTGCGCCATGCATTATGTTTCAGTAGAAGGACTTACTAAAAGTTATGGAATTACCCCCCTTTTTAAGTGCATTAGTTTTAATATCAATGAAGGGGATCGGATTGCCTTGATTGCCCGAAATGGGGTGGGAAAAAGCACTTTGTTAAGGATTTTATCGGGTAAGGAGCATCCAGATGCGGGTACTTGCAAAATTCACAAGGATGTCCATCTGGTGATGTTTGAACAGGAGCCACAGTTTATTGAAACGGCAACAGTAACGCAGAACCTTTTTAACCAGGACCATCCTACCATGAAGGCGATTAGTAATTATGAAATGGCCATGGAAACGGAGGATGAGGATTTAATTACCAATTCCATTATGGAAATGGAGGAGAACAATGCCTGGGATTTCGAATCCAAGGTAAAGACCATTTTGACCCAATTAAATATTCATCATTTAGAACAACCTGTTTCAAAATTAAGTGGGGGTCAGCGCAAAAGGGTTTCTTTGGCCAAAACATTAATTCAAATTGGCTTTGAACCTAAACATGTGTTGTTATTAATGGATGAGCCTACCAACCACTTGGATTTAAATATGATTGAGTGGCTGGAGAATTATTTAGAACAAGAAAAAGTAACCTTATTGTTGGTATCGCATGATCGTTATTTTTTAGAAGCGGTAACCGACGAAATTTGGGAATTAGAAAGAGAAAAATTATACAGCTATAAAGGAGACTACGAAAATTATTTAGAGAAAAAGGCTGCAAGGATTGAATCTGAATTGGCAAGTATTGATAAAGCAAAGAATACTTTTAGAAAGGAACTGGAATGGATGCGCAAGCAACCTAAGGCAAGGACCACTAAAAGTAAAAGCAGACAGGATAATTTTTATGAGGTAGAGGTCAAGGCCAAACAAAAAATTGATGACACCAATTTGCAATTGGACATGAAAATGACCCGCTTGGGCGGAAAAATTATTGAAGCGAAAAAAGTGTATAAATCCTATGGCGACTTAGTGGTGTTAAAAGGGTTTGACTATACTTTTAGCAAAGGGGAGCGTATTGGTATTGTTGGGAAAAATGGGGTAGGAAAATCTACCTTCTTACAAATATTGCAAGGCATTACGCAACCAGATAGCGGAAAAATTAATGTAGGGGAAACCATCGTATTTGGACACTTCTCACAAGAGGGCTTGCAGTATAAAAAGGATATGCGTGTTATTGAATATTTAAAAACCTTTGCAGAGCAATTTCCTTTGGCGAGTGGCGGGTCCTTAAGTGCAGCGCAATTTTTAGAATTATTTTTATTTATCCCCGATAAACAATACACTTATTTAAGTGCATTAAGTGGTGGAGAGAAAAAGCGTTTACAATTACTGACTATTTTATTTAAGAACCCCAATTTCTTGATTTTGGATGAGCCTACCAACGACTTGGATCTACCCACATTGGCGGTATTGGAACAATTTTTATTGGACTATGCAGGCTGTGTACTTTTAGTATCACACGACCGTTACTTTATGGATAAATTGGTAGATCACTTATTTATTTTTGAAGGTGATGGTGTGATTCGGGATTATCCAGGCAACTACACACAGTTTAGAATACTAGAGAAGTCCAAGCAAAATTATGCATCGGTGAGCTCGGACATTAGTTCAACAAAAGAGTTTACCCCGGTAGTAACTGAGAAAATAGTAGAACCTGCAATCTCGGTTACTGAAAAGAAGCCCGCAGAGAAAATGACCTATAAAGAGAAGTTGGCCTTGGAGACCTTAAATAAAGAAATGCCTTTAATGGAAGCAAAAAAAGCAGCGCTCACTGAAAAATTAAATGACAGTAATTTAAAATACGATGAAATACTGTCCATCAGTGAGGAATTGGCTACTTTAAATCAAACCTTGGAAGCGGCAGAATTAAAGTGGCTTGAATTAAGTGAGAAACAATAGACTTCTAAAATGAGGCCCAAGTACAAATAAAATGAGGCCTAAGTATTTTTCATAGCTTATCGTTTGTGTATAATATTGGATATGTTCTATAACCAATAAAAATATATGCTATGAAAACAATTGAAAGAATCGCAATGTATCTTCAGTTTAGGGCGATCACGCCCCATTCTTTTGAAAGAAAAATCCATTTATCCAATGGTTATTTTTCCAAGCAAACCAAGAACTTAGGTTCGGTAGGCTCGGATATCCTAGTAAAAATTCATGACAGTTATCCAGAATTGAATATGTTATGGGTGCTTACGGGAGAAGGTAAAATGATTTTAGAGGAAGCTGAAATGATGCCTGATCAAAAAGTGGAAGATTTTGGCATCAGGTATACTTCCGAAAACAAAAGGTTAAAATCATTGGAGTCTGATATGGAAAAATTAAGTATTGTATTAAAAGACAAGGAAAAAATAATCGGGCTTTATGAATTTATGCTCAATGGAAATAATAAAATGGGCACTATTGCAGATGCGTATTAATGGGTTAACTTCCCCCAAAACAAAAAGCCCCGTCTTTATGAGACGAGGCTTTTTTAGTAAACTTCTTTTGTTTTATTTCAAAAACAAAATCAATTAGTTGCTTTAATTATGCATAAGATGCAACTGGCTCACAAGTACAAACAAGATTACGATCACCATGGGCATTGTTCACTCTAGCAACCGTTGGCCAGAATTTACTTTCTACCACATAAGGCAATGGGAACGCAGCTGTTTGTCTTGAATAAGCGTGGTTCCATTCTTCTGCACAAATTACTTTTTGCGTATGTGGTGCATTTTTCAAAGGATTATCCATCTTATCCATTTTACCCTCCTCAATTGCTTTTATTTCATGGTAAATGCCAATTAGAGCGTCACAGAAGCGGTCTAACTCTGCTTTATCCTCACTCTCTGTTGGTTCAATCATAATGGTGCCAGCTACAGGGAAACTCATTGTTGGTGCATGGAATCCATAGTCGATTAAACGTTTTGCAAGATCTTCCGCTTCAATTCCTGCGCTTGCTTTAAAGGGTCTTAAGTCAATGATAAATTCATGAGCACAAGTACCATTTTTGCCAGCATATAAAATGGTGTAATGCTGTTCTAGTCTGGACTTCATATAGTTCGCATTCATAATTGCATAAGCAGTAGAAAGGGTTAATCCCTCTGCTCCAAGCATTTTAATATAGGCGTAGCTAATTAATAAAATACTAGCCGAACCCATTGGGGCTGCGCTCACTGCGTTCGCGCCATCTCCATTATAATTATGACCAGGTAAAAATGGTGCTAACTTGTCATTCACACAAATGGGTCCCATGCCAGGTCCACCACCACCGTGTGGGATGGCGAAGGTTTTGTGTAAGTTTAAGTGACATACGTCAGCGCCAATATTGCCCGGGCTTGTTAAACCAACCTGTGCATTCATATTGGCTCCATCCATATATACTAATCCGCCT
>CANKWR010000041.1 GCA_947487525.1 Bacteroidota bacterium | reverse complement strand
TAATACGATTGCTTTAACATCAGCAGCAGGTACAGACTCGCAAACGGTTTGTGTGAGTACTGCAATTACTGATATTACCTATAGTACAACAGGTGCGACTAATGCATCAGTGGTAGGCTTGCCACCAGGTGTAACAGGAAGTTGGTTAGCTAATGTTTATACGATTAGAGGTACGCCAACAACTGCAGGCAACTATACATATACGGTAACCACTATTGGAGGTTGTGGAGTTGCAACAGCGACAGGAACGATCGTAGTAAATCCGAACAACACGATTACCTTATCATCTGCTGCAGGTACGGACTCACAAACAGTATGTATTAATACAGCGATTACAAGTATTACCTATACCACCACTGGAGCAACAGGAGCAACTTTTGCAAGTTTACCAACGGGAGTAACAGGATCATGGGCTGGTAATGTGGTAACAATTATTGGCACGCCAACGGTGGCTGGATTATATAATTACACAATTACGTTAACAGGGGGTTGTGGTACTATTACAAAGTCAGGCAAGATATTGGTAAGACCGGATGATACGATTACATTAAGTTCAGCAGCAGGCACAGACTCACAAACGGTGTGTATTAATAAATTGGCGACTCCAATAAGATACAATACTACTATTGCAACAGGTGCTGCAGTAACAGGTTTACCAACAGGCATGAGTGGCAGTTGGGCAAGTAATGTATTTACGATTACTGGTACTCCAACAGTAGCGGGTACGTATAGCTACACCGTAACTACAAGTGGAGGTTGTGTACCTGCAACAATTACAGGAACTATTTATGTTCAGCCAGACAATACGATAATATTAACAAGTGCAGCAGGTACAGACTCACAAACAGTGTGTATTAATACAGCCATCACCAGTATTACTTATAGCACTACCGGTGCGACAAATGCATCGGCAACACCATTACCAACAGGTGTAACAGGAGTTTGGTCAAACAATGGATTTGTAATTAGTGGTACACCAACGGTGGCAGGAACATATAACTATGTAGTTACTTTATCGGGAGGTTGTGGTGTTGTTACTGCAACAGGAAAAATAGTTGTTACACCCAATGATACGATTATATTAGGATCAGCAGCGGGGACGAACTCTCAAACAGTTTGTATTAATACAGGATTAGCAACCATCAGATACAATACAACAATTGCAACCAATGCTACAGTAGTTGGTTTACCAACGGGAGTAACTGGAACTTGGGCAGGAAATGTATTTACCATCACAGGGACTCCAACTGTTGCAGGCACTTATACATATACCATTACAACAAGTGGAGGTTGTGTACCAGCGACTGCAACTGGAACAATATTAGTGAAGCCTGATAATACCATTACTTTAACAAGTGCTGCTGGTACAGACTCTCAAACATTGTGTATTAACACAATACTTCCAGTAAACATACAATACACGACTACCATTGCAACTGGTGCTAATACAATAGGATTGCCTCCAGGTGTGACAGGAATATGGGTGAACAATGTATATACGATTAGTGGTACACCAACAGTTGCAGGTACTTACAATTATACGGTAACAACCACAGGCGGTTGTGCACCGGCGACGATAAGTGGAACAATCGTAGTTAATCCAAACAACACGATTACTTTAAATGCAGTTGCGGGCACGGACTCACAAACAGTATGTATTAATACAGCCATTACAAGTATTACCTATACTACGACAGGAGCAACTGGCGCGACATTTGTAGGATTACCAACAGGGGTAAATGGGGTTTGGTTAAACAACGTAGTTACAATAAGTGGTTCACCGACAGCGTCTGGTATTTTTAATTACACGATTACCTTAACAGGTGGTTGTGGAATTATTACGAGATCAGGTAAGTTACAAGTAGATGCTGCAACGATTGCAGGAAGTATATCAAGTACATCGGTATTAATTTGTAATGGCTTTGCACCGCCTACCATTAACTTAACAGGAAACTTAAGTACTAAAATTGAATGGATCTTAGGAACGACTTCTGGGTCACTAAGTCCTACAATTCCTCCACAGTCAGGCAATAGTATTAGTAGTGTAATTAATAATTCAGCACCTGGAAGTAGTCAGGTTACACATTATTACCAAGCTAAAGTAACCAACGGGGTATGTGCTACATTGTTAACCAATGAAGTGGCTATTACTGTGGACCCTAGTTCACAAGTAGGACTTATTAATTCTGCACAAAAAGTACAACAAATCTGTATTGGTAGTCCAAGAACAAGTTTATTGAATGTTGTTTTACCTTCTCATGTTGGAACAATACAATGGCAAACAGCAGCACCTGCTGGAATTTATAGCGACATGACTGGATTGACCAATACACTATTGCCGAATACAAGTTTACAAACTGAAACTGCAAAAACAACCCTTTACAGAGCTAAAATAACAAGTGGCGTTTGTCCAGCAATCTTCTCTGAAATTGCAAGTGTTCAAGTGGATGCTTTATCAGTAGCTGGTTCGCTTTATTACATGAATGGAAACTCTCCAATTTGTAATCAAGGCATTAAACCAACCATGGCTATTGATCCAGCTTCGGTAAGTGTTGGAGGCATCACTAAATGGTTGATAAGTTCAGCGCCTTCCTCAACGGTGTCTGTTGGAAGTGCGGCCATTTCACTTACTTATATAGATGCTGCACAGCCAGGTAATTTCTTAAATTCTTCGATAGATAATACAGCTCCTATTTTGAATTCTTCATTTAGGTATTATAGAGTCGTTGTACAAAATGGAGTCTGTCCAGCAGATACTTCAGCGCCTAAGGAATTAGAAGTAAAACCAACCCCATTAATTGATTCTGTAAAATCAAATGAACGATGTGGACCAGGCACGGTTGATTTATTAGCCTACTCAAATTTAGGAAATGTGGAGTGGTATGGCGCAACGACAGGAGGTTCATTATTGTCTACTGGCAATGCATTTACCACACCCAATTTAACCAGTAAGTTTAACTATTTCTATGCGGGTGCCAGATATAATGGATGTGCTTCTTTGGCAAGAACAATGGTTATTGCGGAAGTAATTCCTATTCCAATTGTAGCAGCAATACCAGATTCTACTTATTGTGGCCCACATGTATTTAATATTTGTGTGAGTGCAACTGATGGCGGAACCGTAAATTGGTATGCTAATCCAACTGGTGGTACACCATTTAATATTGGGAACTGCTATAACACGCCGTTATTAAGGGCAAATACCACCTATTATGCTGACGCAGCATTAAGAGGTTGTGTAACCGTAACAAGGACGCCAATTAATGCAATTATTTTTGAGGTTCCTAAAGTGGATTCCATTCCTAATTTTAATTTATGTGCGGGTAATACAATCAATGTATCACCATACACTTCATTGGGGGTGCCGCCATATACCTATGCATTTACTTCAAACAATGGGTCAGTGACAGGTTTAAGTAGTGGAATGATTAAAGGAATTAAGGGTGGAACTTCCAATGTGTTTTTCAATATTAAAGATCAAAATAATTGTGTGTCTCCCAATTCAAACACATTTAGTATCAAAACCTACGATCCAGCATTGCCGTTGAAATTTAATTATCAGGCTTATTATAAGGACGATTTTGTGATTCCAACCAAGAAAGATTCAGGCTATATTTTGTACAATTGGAATCCAGGCTTCTATTTAAATTATACGGATAGACCTGAGCCCATTTTCAATGGTGAATACACAACTGACTACGTATTGGTAAGAACCGATACCACCAGTAAATGTATGGTGGCCGACAACTATCATATTGATGTAACAAGAGATTTTATTTTAGAAGTGCCTAATGCATTTACGCCGAATGGGGATGGACTTAATGATATACTAAGAGTAATTGCCAATGCGGGAATTGATTATGTCGACAACTTTAGAATATTTAACAGAGAAGGATTGCAAGTTTTCCCATTGAATCCAAATATTAGTTGGGATTCAAGGAATGCAGCTCCGAAAATGCTGAATGGGCTATTGGTAGCTCCCCCTGATTATGAACATTTTACTGAAAGGGTCACTCCGGCTAATCCTTTTCAACCCAATGGAAATAGAGGATTTGATACTTGGGATGGAAGAGATGCGCAAGGCAAAGTGCTTGATACGGATGGATATTTTTGGAAAGGAATGATTCACTTCAAAGACAATACTAGTAAACCTAAATCAGGTATGTTCTTATTGCTTAAATAAAAAAGACGTTGAGAAAATATATTTATATATTATTTGGATTTTTGATGATACAATCGCTGGCCAATGGTCAAGAAATTGTATTGTCACAACCTTTCTCCGTGAGCCAATACCAGAATGCTGCCGCTGCAGGTGCAGGTTCTTATGATACGCGTTTTCAAGCAAACTACCGAAATCCAGTAATTGATGGGGTGTCAGGATTGTTTCAAACAGCTACCTTTTCTTTAGATTCAAGATTGGGAAAAGAAATTGAAGAAGTTAGTCGCAACTACTTTGGTTATGGGATTTTGTTTGTAAACGATAGGGTGATGAATGGCGTCATGCAAAATAATTACCTTACTGCTAATTTGGCCTATCATATTTTTCTTGATGATAACCTGTATAGTCATTTGGCTGGAGGAATAGGCGTGACCTATGCAAGAACCAGTTTGGATAATTCAAGACTAAGATTTGGAGATCAATATGACTACAGAGATTTGTTAACCTATGCATCCACTTTAGAAAATATTGCAGCTTACCCCAAAAGTTTGTCTTTTAATGCAGCTTTGATGTATACCCGTCATGATGGGAAAAAATTTGTGCAAACAGGCGCGATGGTGTATAAATATGATAAACCTAATGTGACCTATACTCCCCTAAATAAGGCGAGTGATTTTAGTTATCGGGCATTTGCCAATGCAGATATTTCATTGTCTGAAACCGATGATGGTGATGAAGGCAATTCCATTTTATTCAATGTTAATTATTTGAATTCAGGCACAAAAAATCAATTAACAGTGGGTGGCTATATGGGATTAAAAATCAAAAAGGACTACGACGAGTTATATAAAATGTACCTTGGTTGTATGTATAAATTAAATCAATCCTATTCGCCAACGCTTGCCTTCATTCTAAATAAAAACACAATTGGGATGAGTTATGATATTTATACGAATAATGTAACCTCGGCAAATATTAGAATGAGTGCTTTTGAATTTACTTTTGCAAGAAAATTAGATTTCTCCAGAATGAAATATGCCGACAATAAAGCAGGCAGAATGCGTACTTTATTTGATTAATTGGCCTTAAAAATCAATAGAGCAGTTCACCCATGCAGGATCAAATCCACTATTGTATTTTCTATAAAAATGGAGTGCTGGCTCATTCCAGTCCAAAGCCTGCCAGTTCATTCCTTTAAAGTTTTTGGCTTTGGCTTCTATGAGGAGTGCATCAAATAATAAACTGCCAATTTTATGGCCTCGCATGTTTTCCGCAACTACTAAATCCTCTAAGTACATTCTTTGGCCTTTCCAAGTGGAGTAGCGAATATAGTAAAGTGCCATACCTTCCACCTTTCCATTCACTTCGGCTACAAGTGCCCACCATACTGGATTTTCACCGAATCCGCTTTCCACAAAATGATCAAAACTTACCACGACTTGCTCAGGCGCTTTTTCATAAAGGGCGAGTTCATGTATTAGCTCCATCATGCGATGGCAGTCGTTTTGTTGAGCAGGGCGTATAGTTATTTCCATAATCGATTTATGAGTTGTAATGGTGTCAAGATTAATGGACAAGCATTGTCATTTCTTCTACTTAAAAATTTAAAATACAATAATTTAAATAGGACTAAATGCTTTTCTCTAAAGCTTGGGCTAAATCCGCTTCTAAGTCTTCTATATTTTCAATGCCCACGCTCATCCTAATTAAGCCGTCGGTGATACCATATTTTTCCCTTTCTGTTTTTGGAATAGACATATGGGTCATGCTTGCAGGGTGTGACACTAAAGTGTCCACGGTTCCTAAGGATACCGCCCTAGTACAAACTTCGACTGCATCAATAAATTTCTTACCCGCTTCAATGCCTCCTTTTAATTCAAAACTAATAAGGGGTGCATGTTGCTTCATTTGCTTTTTTGCAATAGTATGATGTGGATGGGTAGTAAATCCGGTATAGTTTACCTTTGCAATGGCAGGATGTTGTTGTAAAAAATGTGCCACTTTTTCCGCATTGCTGCAATGTTTTTCCATTCTTAATTCCAAGGTTTTCATTCCTTGAATTAATAAGTAAGCGTCAAATGCATTGCTATTGCCTCCTAATAATACATGCCATTTCCATACCTTGGTATGCATGAATTCCAGGTCTTTTCCTAACAACACCCCGTTTAATGCACTACCATGTCCATTTAAAAATTTAGTGGCAGAATGAAATACAAAATCGGCACCTAAAGCAAAAGGTTGTTGTAAATAAGGGGTTGCAACGGTATTGTCCACTGAAACCTTAATACCATGTGCATGCGCTATTTTGCAAATCGCTTCAATATCTACACATTGTAAAGTAGGATTCGCGGGTGTTTCTAAATGAATAAGTTGGGTAGTAGGATTGGCTTTTATGGTTTCTAACAACAAGGCTTCATCATGAATATCAATTAAAATTACTTTCACACCTGCTTCATGTAATACTTTTTGCATTAATTCCTGAGAGCCACCGTATAAAGAATAATGAGAAATTAAAGTGTCACCGGCACTGAGGTTGCTAAAAAATAAAGTACTCATAGCGGCTTGACCACTTGAGTGCAATAATGCTTTTACTTCCAATGGTGCACCACTTTCATTGGTGAGTCCGCGCGCTTCTAATGCTTCGATTGTTTTTTCCGCAGCAGTAAAAGTGGGGTTGCCCCAACGTGTATATAATCTTGTTTTATCTTCTCCTTTAAATCGCTCCATGCCTTGTTCGGCAGAGTCAAAGGTAAAAGTGGAAGTTGCATAAATGGGTGTTGTATGCGAATAGTTGTCATTGTCGTGATTAGCCGTATGTAATGTAATCGTGCTAATGCCAGTAATATTTTTCTTTCCCATATGCGCTTTTTTATTGAATGTAATTTATGCTTTATTCACTAGAAGCAATTAGTATGCCCATTTTACCCAAGCAGCCCCCCATGTAAATCCACCTCCAAAAGCGGCAAATATTAAATTATCGCCTTTGTTCAGTTTTGATTCCCATTCCCACAAACATAGTGGAATAGTGGCTGCTGTTGTGTTTCCGTACTTTTGAATATTAATCATTACTTTTTCGGTAGGAATCCCTGCTCTGTTGGCAGTGGCATCAATAATTCTTAAATTGGCTTGATGAGGCACTAGCCAAGTAACGTCATCGCCCGTAAGTTGATGTTTTTCTAATAGTTCGGCGGTTACATCGGCCATTCCTTTTACTGCAAACTTAAATACAGGTTGACCATCCTGAAAAGCATAATGCTCTTTTGCCATTACTGTTTCCACACTTGCCGGTTTTAAGCTACCACCCGCTTTAATATGTAAATAGTCACGACCACTTCCATCGCTTTTTAAAATAGCATCCTGAAATCCAGTTCCATCGGTACAAGGTTCTAATAAAACGGCACCGGCACCGTCTCCAAATATGATACAAGTAGCACGATCGGTGTAATCAATGATTGAACTCATTTTATCTACACCTACTACAATAATTTTTTTATAACGACCACTCTCAATAAAACTTGCTCCTGTGTTTAAAGCAAATAAAAATCCGCTACATGCAGCACCTAGGTCAAATCCAAATGCGTTTTTTGCGCCTACTTTGTCTCCAATAATATTGGCAGTAGCAGGGAATACCATGTCGGGCGTAACGGTTGCACAAATAATACAGTCAATTTCCATGGGGTCTAAATTCTTTTTACGCAGAATTTCCTCAATCGCTTTCACTGCCATATCCGAACTTGCTTTTCCGGGTTCCCTAAGGATTCTTCTTTCTGAAATACCCGTTCTGGAGCGAATCCACTCGTCATTGGTATCCACCATTTTTTCAAGGTCAAAATTGGTCAATTTGGTCTCTGGGACGTAACCTCCAACCGAGGTAATGGCCGCTCTTAGGGTTTGTGACATAAATTCTATATTAATTTGGCTTACAAATATCTTAAATTTTGCTTAAGAATAGGCCTAAATCGCCATTTTTAGTATCTTAAACGTTAATTTTGAAGCAATTATGATCGTATTATTAAAAGGCAATTTTGTACATGTTACCCCGGCAAAGTTAATTGTTGACGTGGGAGGGGTGGGTTATGAGGTAAATATCAGTTTACACACTTATGAGGCCATCGCAAAAAAAGAAAATGGGCAATTACACACCCATTTGCATTTAACTGAAAATTCACAAGTGCTTTTTGGATTCCATGAATTGCAAGAAAAAGAGCTATTTCTTCACTTAATTAGTGTTTCAGGGGTGGGTGCAAGTACGGCAAGAATGATGCTATCAGGGATGCGACCCGATGAAATTGTCAGCGCCATCGTTCAAGGGGACGCTAGACAATTGGAAGCCATTAAAGGTATTGGCAAAAAATCGGCTGAAAGATTGGTCTTAGAATTGAAAGATAAATTATCAAAAATCAGTTTACACAACAATCCATTGGGTGGGTTTGCAGTGGTACAAGTTAATCCTCATCAGGATGCGATTCAAGCATTAATTGCATTGGGCATACAAAAAGCGGTTGCTGAAAAAGCGGTTGACAAAACCATTAAAGCAGAGGAAGGTCAATTAAGTTTAGAGACCCTCATTAAAGCAGCACTTAAGAATTGTTAATTTACTAATCCTATTTTCTTGAAATTATTTTGCGTCACCATTTTTACTGCCTTGATGCTGCTGTTTTCAGGGCCTGTAGGCGCGCAGGTAAATGCGCGTAAAAAGGGTGATACAACAAGTAAGCTAAATGATTCATTGCGCTATGCCATTAAGGACCGACGAAGTGATTTTTTATCTCAACCAAGCAATAATCCATTTGATATTAGAGATACTGGGTTGGTGAAAAGGAATATTGAATACGATGCAAAGTCAAGACAATACTTTATCAAAGAAATTATAAATGGTAAGCTTGTAAGGGTGCCCTCGGTGTTGAGTTTTAATGACTTCTTAAAATTAAAATCAGATCGGGATGAAAAAGATTATTTCGCTCAAAGGGCAAGATCACTAGGTATTTTAAATCGAAAAATTTCCAGGCCTAAAGCAAAAGTGTATGACAGTTATTTTGATCGATTGTTTGGCAAAACGGGGTCTGATTTAAAACTGGATTTCAGACCTGTTGGAGAAATAAATATCAGGGCGGGCTATCAGGGGCAAACGGTCATGAATCCAACCTTACCCGAAAGAGCGCGTTCTAATGGAGGATTTGATTTTGATGCGAGTACCAACTTTAGCATGAATGCAAGTATTGGAGACAAGCTTAAGTTTCCTGTTAATTTTAACACTTTATCCAATTTAGGTTTTGATAACCAGATAAAATTAAATTACAAAGGGAAGAAGGATGAAATTGTCAAGAGTATTGAGGCGGGTAATATTAATTATATTTCAAGAAGTGCATTAATCCCCAGTACCCAAAATTTATTTGGTATAAAAACTCAATTGCAATTTGGGCGACTATTTGTAACTGCTGCTATTGCCAATCAAAGGTCACAAAGGCAGTCAATGAACATGCAAGGCGGTGCTTCGACACAAAGATTTCAGAAACGTTTAAATGATTACGAGGAGAATAGACACTTTTTATTAGCACAATACTTTAGAAAAAACTACAATAAATCAATGGCTAATTTGCCTTTGGTGAATTCACAAATTCAAATTAAACGAATTGAGGTTTGGGTAACCAATAGAAATGGACAAACCACCAATTCACGGGATGTGGTTGGATTGGCTGATTTAGGAGAGCCGAGTCCAAGCAATGCAAGGTGGCAAGGAGCGAACAATGGGTTGCCTGATAATAATGCAAATAGTTTATATGCCACTTTATCAAATAATCCCAATGCAAGAAATTCGTCTGGCATTGCTTCCATTTTATCAGAAGAGGGGATGCGATCCTCTGAAGATTATGAACGAACATTTGGAAGAAAATTAACAGAGAATGAATATTTCTTCAATCCCCAAATTGGCTTTTTATCTTTAAATATTCCAATGCAACCTGATGAAGTATTGGGGGTGGCTTTTCAATACGCGTATAATGGAAAAATATATCAGGTCGGAGAATTTTCAAATGATATTGCCCTGAATCCAGACAACGGTGTACAAAATATCATGTTCTTGAAATTGTTAAAAGCAACAACACAAAGAACTGATTTGCCTATTTGGGATTTGATGATGAAAAACGTTTATTCCTTGGATTTATTTGGTACCCTACAAGAAAAGGATTTTCAATTGAATGTGTTATACGATGCACCTAGTGCTGGCTTGAAAAGATATTTACCAGTTACCAGTAAAGAAGTGGAAGGATTGTCCTTATTGAGAATTTTACAATTGGATCGTTTGAACAACCAAAAGGATCCGCAGCCGGATGGGATATTTGACTTTGTAGAAGGGTATACCGTTTTGTCAAAAATGGGGAGAATCGTTTTTCCTTTAATTGAGCCTTTTGGGGAAGACTTGCGTGAAATTGCATTTAAAGGAATAGATAGTGCAGTGTCTAATAAATACATTTATTCCCAATTGTATCGAAAAATAAAAGCGGAAGCACAAACCTATAATAACTTGGATCGATTCGTCATGGAAGGCCAGGTAAAAGGAAGCACCGGTGGCGCAGAAATAAGTTTAAATGCATTTAATGTCCCACCAGGTTCAGTGACCGTGAGGGCAGGCGGACAGATCTTAAAAGAGGGAGTGGATTATATTGTGGATTATGGTTCTGGAACAGTACGTATTATTAATCCAGGTATTTTAAGTTCAAATATTCCGGTGAATGTTTCTTTTGAAAATAATATTGGTTTTGGTTTGCAAGAGAGAGGATTTAGGGCTTTGCGTTTGGATTATATGGCGAGTAAAAATTTCAATTTTGGTTTTTCCACGCAAAGGTTAAGTGAGCGTCCCTTTTTTACCAAGACCAATTTCGGATCCGACCCAATCAAAAATGCCATGTATGGATTTGATTTTAATTATAAATCAGAACTTCCAGCGGTCACTAGTTTATTAAATAAATTACCATTTTACAATACCAAAGCCAAGTCCTATATCACCGCCAATGGGGAAGCTGCTTATTTGCAACCCGGACATGCGCAACAAATTGGTAAAGGAGGAAGTGGGGTTGTTTATTTAGATGATTTTGAAGCAACGAGAACAGATATTGATTTACGTTTTCCTTTTACAGCCTGGGCATTGGCATCAACACCAATGGATCGATTCCAAGAAGGAAAAATAGCCAACAATTTGGACTATAATAAAAACAGGGCAAGGGTATCCTGGTATACCATTGAACCTACTTTGCAAGATCCCAATAGTCCCAACAATCCAATGGGAGGAAATAAATCCTTATTTAGTGACCCAAGGGTAAGGCAGGTATTTACCAATGAATTGTTCCCCAATAGAACTACCAATATTATGGATGTTCAATTGCCCACTTTTGACATTACCTATTATCCAAAGGAAAGAGGACCCTACAATTATAATTTCAGTGATTTAGATGGCACGGGAAAGTTTAGAAATCCATTAGATAAATGGGGAGGGATCATGCGTTCATTGGATCAAACCGATTTTGAAACCAATATTATTGAATACGTAGAATTTTGGGTGCAGGATCCATTTATTAAGTCACCCGCAAATGGTGGTAAATTAATTTTAAACCTGGGAAATGTGAGTGAGGATATATTAAGAGATGGTCGACGTTTTTATGAAAATGGAATGCCAACGCCAACGATACCTGCGCAAATTGATAGTTCAATTTGGGGTAAAGTGCCCATTAATCCAATTCAGGTAACCAACGCATTTAGTAATAATGCGGATGATAGAAAGTTTCAGGATGTTGGTTTGGATGGCTTGAATGATGATGAGGAAAAAATAAAACGGGCAAGTATCATTAATCAAATCACGAATCCTTTGGTGGCCCAACAATTCATTAAGGATCCTTCGGCGGATAACTATGTATGGTATCGAGATGCATTCTATGATGCAGCCAATATTGATATCTTAGGTAGGTATAAATACTTTAATAATCCACAAGGCAACTCCGCCATTGCAGGTACCAGTCAGTTTAGCAGTGCTTCCACTTTGCTTCCTGACAACGAAGATTTAAACAGAGACAATACCTTAAATGAATCAGAGGCCTATTTTGAATATGAAATTCCTTTACAAAAAAATGCAATGGGGGTGGGTATTACAAAATATGTGACCGATAGTAAAACAGTGAGTGTAAGTTTGGCTGACGGAACAAAGAGTGTTGAAAATTGGTATTTGTTTAGGGTTCCTGTAAAATCATATTCTGATTCGGTGGGTGGCATTAAGGATTTTAAATCCATCCGATTTATGCGTATGTATTTAACCGGTTTTCAAGACTCCATCACTTTCCGTTTTGCTAAATTAAGTTTGGTGCGCAATCAATGGCGCCAATATATGTATGAAGTGGATACCACAGGGAACTATACTCCATTGAATGTAAGTAGCACTACGACCCTGAACACCATGGCCGTAAGTATTGAAGAAAATGCCAGTAGAACTCCAGTAAATTATATTATCCCTCCAGGTATTGAGCGTGTTCAATTGCTAAGTAATAATGGGGTGAACTTATTACAAAATGAACAGTCATTGGGAGTGCAAATTCAAAATTTTGAAAAGGGAAAACTAGCAAGAGGGGTATTTAAAACCATGAATGTGGATATCAGAAGGTATGGTAAGCTTTCCATGTTCCTTCATGCTGAAAATAAATCAAACATTACTCAAACTCAACAAGGCGCCATCACGGCAGTAGTTAGGATTGGACAGGATTTCCAAAATAACTATTACGAGATTAGAATTCCATTAACCACCACCAAACAAAAAATCTATAGTAGTTCAGAATCCAATTTGGTTTGGCCTCTTGAAAATGAGTTAAACCTGAGATTAATTGATTTGGTGAACTTAAAATTAGAAAGAGATAAACAGAATTATTCCTTCACTTCCAAATTCTCTAAAAATCAATTAGGGGCCTTTGCGAATAATGTTCAAACTTATTCGGTGATGGGTAATCCAAACTTAGGAGAAGTACGTGGCATATTAATTGCATTTGAAAACACTTCAACGCAACAACAAATTGATGCTGAAATGTGGATCAATGAATTGCGTTTGTCTGAATTGGATGAGCGTGGTTCATGGGCTGCGTTGGGTAGGATGGATTTAGTGATGGCCGACTTGGGAACATTGGCTGTTTCCGTAAACAACAGAACAGCTGGATTCGGTACCATTGAGCAAAGCATGAATCAAAGAGCGGTTATTGGATTGACGCAGGTGGATGTCGCTGCTAATATTGATGCAGGAAAATTATTGCCAAAGCAAGCACGTATCTCATTACCAGTATTTGCAAGCATCAATAAATCCATTGAAACGCCCTTATTTGACCCTTTTGACAAGGATGTTTTGTATCAAGACAAGATGCGTAATTTAACACCTGCAAAAAAGGATTCAGTCCGCAATGCCTCCACCGATCAAACAACGATAAGAACTTTGAATTTCACCAATGTTCGCTTTTTACCAGGAAAAAATCCAACTATATTGAGTCTTAGTAATTTGGATTTCAGTTATTCATTTTCTCAATTAGTACAAACAAGTCCATTAATTGAGGCCAATAAATTAACCAAGCAAAGGGGAGCTATTGGATATACGTACAATCATAACGGAAAATCACTAGAGCCGTTTAAGCAATTATTAAAGAATGCATCTCCTTGGTTCGCATGGGTAAAAGACATTAATATTAATCCTTCTCCAAGCTTAATTACTTTTAGGACCGTATTGGATAGACAATATGGGGAGTTCACACCGAGGATCGTAAGCTCATTTGATGGGACTACTGAAAAAACCGAAACAACGTACAATAAGTTTTTTACCATGGTGAGGTTGTTTAACATGCGCTGGCCAATTACCAGGTCCATGAATTTAGATTTTAATGCAACCATGAATTCCCGCATCGATGAACCAGATGGACCCATCAATACCCAAGCAAAACGCGACTCCATTACTAGAATGTTGTTTGGTGGAGGAAGAAACACTTTATACAATCAAAGATTTTCTATGCGATACGATTTGCCTACCAGCAAATTTCCGCTTACCAATTGGATCAACTCAAGCTACAACTTTGCAACAAATTATAATTGGATTGGTGCAAGTAGGCTAGCGCAAACCTTGGGCAATACCATTGAAAACACCATGTCCCAACAAATTAATGCACAGTTTAATTTTACCAATTTTTATAGAAAATCAAAATATTTGAATGCGGCGTTGAGCAATGGGTACAATGCAGGCCGTCAAAATATCAATAATCCACTCAATACCAAAATTCTCATGACCAAGGAGGAAGCCTTGGAGGGTAAAGTAGGTAAGGAGCGTGTTGCAGCATTAAAAAAATGGAAAGAAGCCAAGCGGCAAGAACGTATTGCACAAAAATTGATTAAAGAAAATGAACCCGTGAATGTGCCAGAGGCAGTAAAATCAATTGCGCGTTTTTTAACCATGATGCAGACGGCCAATTTAGACTACACCGAAAATTTTAATAGCAGATTGCCAGGATATATGTCAGGGGTACAATTTGTAGACAAAACTTTTACCGGTTTATCACCCAATATTGATTATATGTTTGGTCGTCAACCAGACACCGCTTGGTTGAATGTACAAGAAAAGAAAGGTTTTTTATCTAAGGATGCAGGCTTTAACTTATTGTTCCGACAAACCTTCGATCAAAAGTTATCGGCTAGAATTATGTTGGAGCCAATTAAAACTTTGATCATTGATATTAATTTCAATAAAACCTTCTCCAAAGAATATTCTGAATTATACAAAGACACGAGTGGAGGTTTAACAGGGATTAGAACCCACGCCAATCCATTGTCCGCAGGTGGATTTAATATTAGTTATATGGCGTTAAATACCTTCTTTGAAACGCATGATCCCAATGTGATTTCATTGCAGTTCAAGGCTTTTCAAAATTACAGAACCATCATTTCACAACGTTTAGGCGCGGGCAATGTGGATGCATCAGGATATACTTTGGGGTATGGCAGGTATGCACAGGATGTATTAATCCCCGCCTTTATTGCAGCATATACCGGACATGATCCTACAAAAGTTTCATTGGTGAATCAAAACAATAACAATATCAGGTCCAATCCATTTGGAGGTATGATGCCAAAGCCCAATTGGAATATCATGTATACCGGTCTTTCTAAATTACCAGGCTTATCAGAATATTTTACCAGCATCACCATTTCCAATGGGTATAATGGAAGCTTGGCAATGAATAGTTTTACGAGTTCATTGAATTTTGTGGATGACCCCATGCGCAGAGGTACACCAACCTTCTTGGATCCAATAAGTAAAAATTATATTCCTTATTTTTTAATTCCCAACGTGACCATTAGTGAGCGCATGGAGCCATTAATTGGTATCAATTTGACTACAGTGAATCAATGGTCTATGCGATTTGAATATAAGAAAAGCAGGATGCTTTCATTGAGCTTGGTCGATTATCAATTAAGTGAAAATAATAGTAAGGAATGGGTGATAGGGGCAAGCTGGCGTAAAAAAGGCTTAAGGCTCCCATTTAATATTCCGGGCTTAGGCAATAGTAAATTAAGCAACGATTTTACTTTCCGTTTTGATATGTCCATGCGGGATGTATACAATAGCAATAGTAGATTGGACCAAACAAATGCCTATGGCACGGGTGGTCAAAAGGAAATAACTTTACAACCCTCTATTGATTATGTATTGAATTCGAAAATCAATCTTAAGTTTTTCTTCGACCAACGTAAGGCTACACCCTATATTTCATCTTCACCGCCCATTGTAAATACAAGGGCTGGAATCAATGTTAGAATTGCTTTGTAAAAGCCCACTTAATCATTGTTTTCCAACTTACTTTTTTACCGTACATTAAAATGCCCGTTCTATAAATTTTGCCACTTAACCAGGTGGTAAATAAGAAACCCGCAATTAACAACACCATACTTAAGGCCAGCTCCCAATAGGTAACGGCATTGGGTACACCGTAAGCCACTCTTGCCATCATTACCATTGGAGAACTTAATGGGATGATACTTGCCCAAAATGCCAATGGCGTATTGGGGTTTTGGGTAACCATATTGGTAATTAAATAGGAGAATATAATGGGCATGGTGATAGGGAACATTAAACTTTGTGCATCCTGTGGATCCTCATTAACTACGCTACCCACGGCAGCAAACAAAGCGGAGTAAAATAAATAACCCCCTAAAAAATAAAATACAAAACAAAATAAAATTAAAGGCCAGTTGGCGGTGGCAATGGTATGTTGCATATTGTAAATACGCATCGCAGATTCACTTGCTTGCATCATCCCGGCTTGTCCCATTTGTCCATTGTTTTGTTGCAAAGCAGTGACTTGGTTTTGCAAATCGTCGGGAAGCAGGCTCATGCCCACACTAGTTAAACTGGTGATAAGAATAATCCATAAAGCAAACTGCGTAAGACCAACAGCCCCGATGCCCACTATTTTCCCAAGCATGAGTTCAAAAGGTTTCACGCTGCTAATAATTACCTCGGCAATTCGATTGGTTTTTTCTTCCATCACTCCGCGCATCACCATGGTACCATAAATAAATAGGGTAATGTAAATTAAAAAACCACTTGCATACCCAATACCCATGGCAAGTCCAGCATTGCTTTCCTTACTTGCACTGCCTTTGTCTTCATAAGCCTTTAATTCGGCATATTGTGAAGCTTTATGTATAGAATCCAACATGCTTTGACTAATACCTGCATCCTGAAGCATTTGGTCTTCAATGGCGTTGTTGATTTTATCGCTAATGCTGTTTTGCAACATGAGGCCCATTGATTTTTTCGACTTTAAAATATAATTTGTTTTAGTACTGCTATCAAATTTGGGCAGGATTAAAATATCGGTATATCCTTTACTGCTATAATTACTAGTGTCTACCTTTTCGGGAAATTCAAATTTAATTTGACTGGTATTTTTAAGCGAGGATTTAATAAATCCATTTGGATCAATCACCGCAATTTTCCGATGCTCGGTCCCGCTTACCGACAAGTAAGCACTACCAAAAATAAGGGCTATAATAAGTATTGGCATTAAAAAAGTAACCAATAAAAAACGTTTATTTTTAACCCTGGTAGCGTATTCTCTTTGAATGATTAACCAAATTTTGCGCATATAATAAGTTTATGAATTAAATAGTTTGAAATGCCCTTGCAGTTGCATGTGTAGATTCTACCAGCTTTATGAATATTTCATTTAAGGAGGGGAGTAGTTCATTGTACGCTACAATTGGATGGTTGTTGTTAATTAAATGGGTCAACACCTGATTGGAGTTATGCCCCTGGTTTATTTTTACAAATACCTTATTGCCTTCTTTTCTTACCACAGTAAATACAGGGTTGTCATTGATATTTTCCAATTGATTTGTTTCAATGGAAAAAACGTTTTCCTTGTATAATTGTTTGATATCAGCCACCGTGCCGTCTAATATTTTTTTACCTAGGTTGACTAGTACAATATGGTCACATATTTCTTCCACCTGTTCCATTCGATGGGTACTAAATATAATGGTCGCCCCTCTCTTTGCCAATCCATGAATTTCGTCTTTAATTAAATTGGCATTTAATGGATCCAGCCCACTAAAAGGTTCGTCTAATATAATGAGCTTGGGTTCGTGCAATACCGTAATGACAAATTGAAGCTTTTGGCTCATCCCTTTACTCAGGTCCTCTACTTTTTTGTTCCACCAGCTTTCCATTTCCAGTTTCTTGAACCAATACATGATTCTTTCATTCGCCTCCGCTTTAGAAAGTCCTTTTAATTGTGCAAGGTATAAGGCCTGTTCTCCGATTTTCATTTTTTTATACATGCCACGCTCCTCAGGCATATAGCCTATTTTGGCAATATCCTCCGTTGGATTGAATGGCTTCCCGTCTAAGGTAATTTGACCTTCGTCCGGATAAAAGATACCCGTAATCATTCTTAATAAAGTGGTTTTACCTGCGCCATTGGGCCCAAGCAAACCAAAAATGCTCCCTTTTTGAATGTCAAAGGAAATGTCGTCCACCGCTTTTTGTGTGGCATAATATTTTTTTAAATGGGAGAAGCAGGGCTACCCACTTTGGTGTCAGGTGCTAAAACTATAATACCGCCATGATCATCGCTAACACCAATTTCATCTTCGGCACAAATCATACCCTCGCTTTCTTCGCCTCT
>CANKWR010000040.1 GCA_947487525.1 Bacteroidota bacterium | reverse complement strand
CAATCCATTCTTCATCAGCAGGGCCAATGGAGAATTGGATATCGGCAAACTTACCACGACCACCCGATTGTTTCTTTAATACTTCACGGTGCTCAATGGTGTTTCCAAATGCTTCCTTGTATGCCACCTGAGGATTACCTTGGTTGATTTCCACTTTGAACTCGCGACGCATACGGTCAACGATGATTTCTAAGTGTAATTCACCCATCCCTGATAAAATTGTTTGACCAGTATCTTCATCCGTTCTTACTCTTAGTGTAGGATCTTCCTCCACTAGCTTCGCAATGGCCATCCCCATTTTATCAACGTCTGCTTGCGTCTTAGGCTCTACAGCAACCGAGATAACGGGCTCTGGAATAAACATATTTTCAAGAACGATTAAGTGATTCTCATCACATAATGTATCTCCTGTTTTAATTTCTTTGAAACCTACTGCTGCTGCGATATCACCTGCTTCGATAAAATCGATTGGGTTTTGTTTGTTCGCAAACATTTTCATGATACGAGAGATACGCTCGTTCTTTCCACTACGTACGTTTCTTACATAAGAACCCGCATCTAAGTGACCAGAGTAACATCTAAAGAATGCCAAACGTCCTACGAAAGGATCAGTCATAATTTTGAAGGCCAAGGCAGCAAATGGTTCTTTTGCATTTGGTTTACGGTAAACTTTTTCTCCTGTATCTGGATCTGTTCCTTCTGTATCATCTACATCCACTGGTGAAGGCAAGTAACGACAAACTGCATCTAATGCTGTTTGAACTCCTTTGTTTTTGAAAGAAGAACCACACATCATTGGAACGATAGATAAATCGATACAAGCTTTACGAATGGCTTCATGTACTTCATCTTCTGAAATCGTATCTGGATTTTCAAAGAATTTCTCCATTAATTTATCATCGTATTCTGCAACGGCTTCAATTAATTGAGCTCTCCAATAATCAACATCCTCTTTCATATCAGCAGGAATAGGATTTTCTACATAAGTCATTCCTTCTGTAGCATCATCCCAAATAATTGCTTTCATTCTTATTAAATCCACCACACCCGTGAAGTTATCTTCTGCACCGATAGGCAATTGTAATGGTACTGCCTTTGCACCCAACATTTCTCTTACTTGTGTAACCACCATTAAGAAGTCGGCACCAGCACGGTCCATTTTATTTACGAAACCAATACGCGGAACTTTGTAACGGTTTGCTTGACGCCATACTGTTTCAGATTGTGGTTCAACACCATCCACTGCAGAAAACAAGGCAATCAAACCATCTAGCACACGCATTGAACGCTCTACCTCTACCGTAAAGTCTACGTGACCCGGAGTATCGATAATATTAAAATAATAATCTTTTGTGTTTGCATCTTTCTTACCTAAAGTAGTAGGAAACTGCCATTGACAAGAAACCGCTGCAGAAGTAATGGTAATACCTCTTTCTTTTTCTTGCTCCATCCAGTCTGTTGTTGCAGCTCCATCATGCACTTCACCAATTTTGTGAATCATACCAGTGTAACGTAAAATACGTTCAGTGGTAGTTGTCTTACCCGCATCAATGTGCGCAGCAATACCAAAGTTTCTTTGTAGTTTTAAATCCGCCATATTAGGGTTGTTTATTTTTTAAAAGCTCTAAAAATCGAGACACGAAAGACCCAATTTTCCGAGGCGCAAAGTTAATGATATTAGTGATTGAACAAGGGTTTCCCGCAAAATTTTTCCATAAACTATTCCACAACCCACCTAGCCCATTGTAAACCAAGCTAGAAGCTACCTTTTTAGGATTAGATTGTTAAAGACAACCCTGCTTTTCGTCCATCATTGAACAATAAAAAACCCTAGCATTTGCTAGGGTTTTTCTGTATCTATACGCCTTTCGGCTTAAGAAATTAAATTTTAAAGTGAGAGAACGCTTTGTTCGCTTCAGCCATACGATGTGTATCTTCTTTCTTTTTGAAAGCACCACCTTCGCCTTTTGTTGCTGCAACAATTTCGTTCGCTAATTTGTCGGCCATTGTTTTACCGTTGCGCTCACGGCTAAAACGCACTATCCATTTCATGCTCAATGAAATTTTACGATCGGCACGAACTTCAGCAGGGATTTGAAAAGTAGCACCACCAATACGACGGCTTCTAACTTCTACTGCTGGAGTAACGTTTACTACTGCTTTCTTCCACATTTCATATCCATCTTCGCCAGTGAACTTAGCCACTTTCTCTAATGCATCATAAAATATTTTGTAGGCAGTTGTCTTTTTACCATCCAACATAATATTGTTTATAAAACGAGTTACTTGAACATCGCTAAATTTAGGATCTGGTGCTAATGGAATTTTTTTAGGTTGTGCTTTACGCATGTCTGTCGAATATTATTTAGTTATTATCTGAAAAATTGTTAAAGTTATTTCTTCGGTTTTTCTTTCTTCGTACCATATTTAGAACGAGACTGCTTACGGTCTTTCACACCTGCAGTGTCCAAACTACCACGAACAATATGATAACGTACCCCTGGTAAGTCCTTTACACGACCACCACGGATTAAAACGATACTGTGTTCTTGTAAGTTATGACCTTCACCTGGGATGTAGGCAATCACCTCAATTTTGTTTGTCAAACGAACCTTAGCTACTTTACGTAAAGCTGAGTTTGGTTTTTTAGGTGTAGTTGTATACACTCTTGTACAAACGCCACGACGCTGAGGACATGCATCCAAAGCTCTTGATTTACTTTTCGCCCTGATGATCTCACGGCCTTTTCTAACTAATTGCTGAATAGTAGGCATTTATTATGCTATTTTTGTTCAATTCTGTTTATAAAAAATTCGGACGGCAAAGGTAATGGCTGTGAGCGAATTACCAAAATGTTTATTGGCTATTTTTAAAAAAATAAAGCAAATAGCTCCTTTTTGTCCTAGAAATGCCATTTAATCCTTCCAATATTGAATTCAATATGCTGATTTTCAATGTTTTAATTAAATATGGAGTAACCAGCCGTGTTTGTCCACAATATTTCCCTTTCTAATATCATTGAACTCTTTTTTGAGTGCTGGAGCCACTTTTAGTGCATCAACATCAAAATCCATTACATATTCACCATGGGCTAATTTTGAAATGTAGGAAACTACTGCAGCGGTTCCTACCCCAAAAACTTCAGTAAATAACCCTTTTTTATGTGCATCTACAATTTCTGCCACTGACAAAAATCTTTCTTCTACTTCGTAGCCCATGTCTGTTAATAAAGTAATGGCAGAATTTCTAGTAACCCCTTTCAAAACCGTTCCTCTTTCAACGCTTGGGGTAATTATTTTTCCATCTATTACAAACATCACATTCATCATACCCACTTCTTCCACATATTTATGTTCAATTGCGTCTGTCCACAACACTTGATCATAGCCTTTTGCTTGCGCTAATGCAACCGGATATAAACTTGCTCCATAATTTCCTCCATTCTTCGCAAACCCAACACCACCTGGCGTTGCACGTGTATATTGTTGCTCAATTAATATTTTCATAGGTGCAGAAAAATAAGCACCACTTGGTCCTAAAATTATCATGAATTTATACGTACTCGAAGGACGTATCCCTAGGAAAGGATCGGTCGCAATCATAAATGGACGAATGTATAAAGAACATTCTTGCATGCTTGGAATCCACCCTTTTTCTAACTCAATTAATTGTTTCATGCCACCAATAAATAACCATTCTGGAACGGTTGGCATTTGCATGCGTTCAGCTGACTTATTAAAACGAATAAAGTTTTGATCGGGTCTAAAAATAGCAGCACCCCCGTTTGAATTTTTATACGCTTTGATGCCTTCAAAAATAGTTTGACCATAATGTAAGGCTGCGCAAGAAGGATCTAATTCAAATGGTGCATATGGTTTAATCAACACATTTTTCCACTCCCCATTTTCGTAATCCGCCACCAACATGTGGTCCGTGAAATTTTTCCCAAATGCAATTTCATTCATATTATAAGTGGGTAACTTAGGCTGGGTGTTGAGAATGACTGGTATTGCTTGTGTTGACATAAACTAGCTTTATTGATTGTATTACGTTATGGTTACAAAGAAACGCAAATTTAGAGATTAATTAAAAAATTACAAGTGTTATTTTTTCAAACGAGGCATTTGAGTTAATTTTCCGACTCGATGCAAGATCCAAAAACAATATTACCCGCAGTAGCTTTAGTTTCTTTGTTCAAAGATACCTTGGTATTGCCTGAAAAGGAAATTAAGTCAATAGAAAATGAAGTGAAAGCAGCAATTACGGCAAAAGGTAAACAAGACCTTGCAATCACTTCCTCCAATGAGGCAGTGAATGAGGAGCAATCAGCAACCCCTATCCCCATAAAATATTTAGGGGATCATGTAAAAAAAATCATTGTAATTGTTCATGATATCGAGGCTGTTTATTTAAATGAAACAGATTTAGGATTGCTATCCTCTATCTTAAATGCCTGTAAATTAACACTCGCCGACATTGCCTTAATTAATACTGCAAAACAAGCCTTGAGTTTGCATGAAATTTTAGAAACGCTTCCTTCCCAATTGGTACTTGTTTTTGAATTAACAGGAGCTCAACTCAAAATAAAACTACCTGCTACCTTATACAAACCAATTGTTCTTGGAGAAACGCACATTTTATTTAGCAGTAGTTTACATCGTATGCAAGGTGCCAATCAAACCGCAAAATTAGAAAAGTCTAAATTATGGAATGCACTAAAATTATTATTCAAATTATAAGTTGATTAATGCTTTGAAATTTAAACCAATGCACACACTCATTTTTGCTACGAATAACCAACATAAGGTGCTGGAGATTCAGTCTTTGGTCGGAAATGATTTTAAGATTATTTCTTTAAAGGAGGCCCATATTGATATTGATATTCCAGAACCACATGATAGTTTACAAGAAAATGCAGCCGAAAAAGCCAATACGATTTTTCAACTCACTCAACAAAATTGTTTTAGTGAAGACACTGGTTTAGAAATTGAAGCACTCCATGGTGCACCCGGCGTGAAAAGTGCCAGGTTCGCAGGAGATGGATGCGATTTTCAAGCAAATATTGATAAGGTATTACTGAACCTAGGAAATAGTGAAAATAGGACCGCTCAATTTAGAACCGTCATTTGTTTGATTTGGAGGAATGCGATGGAAACTAAGCAATACTTCTTTGAAGGAATTTGTAAAGGGCATATCACTCTTGAAATGCATGGAGTGCAGGGTTTTGGTTACGACCCCATATTTATACCTGATGGTTCCACTAAAAGTTTTGCGCAAATGACGATAGAAGAAAAAAATAAAATTAGTCATCGACAAAAAGCAGTCACTCAATTATTTGAATTTTTACGTAGCCAATAATCACAAATAATACCTTGTTTTATTGCTCGAAAGGCACAACTGCATTCCATATTTTCCAGCTCTCCTCTGCCTGTATATGCAACATTTCCAATCCATTTTGTATGGTGGCTCCTTTTTCAAGCCCCTTCGTTAAAAACAAAGTTTCACTCGGATTGTAGATCAAATCAAATAAATGATGTTGTGCCGTAATCGCTGCATACGGAATGTCAGGCGCTATATCCACATTGGGATACATTCCCAAAGGACTGGTGTTAATGATTAAAGTATGTTGTTGGATGATTGAATCAGTTAATTGATCATACCTTATCAAATTAGACCTACTGGCTTGTTCAGAATCATGCAGCGGGTTTCTTGAAACAAATTTATATTGAATATTTAATTGTTGCATCACCCACTCGACAGCTGCTGCTGCCCCACCAGTACCTAAAATTAAAGCATGGGTGTGGTGTGGTTTTAAGAATGGCAATAAGGACTTTTCAAATCCTATTACATCCGTGTTATAGCCATACAATTCGGCATTGAATTTTCGAATACAATTACATGCATTGATGCTTTTTACAACCGAAGAAGGATGTTGCAAAAAAGGGATGACCTCTTTTTTATAAGGAATGGTGACATTGAGTCCCAATAAATTTTCATCTCGATCCCACAATGATTTAAATTCTTGAATGGAAGCAATCGGAAAATTCTCATACTGTGCATCCAAAATACCTGCTACTGAAAACTTATCTGCAAAATATCCTTTGGAAAAAGAATGCGATAATGGATATCCTATAAGTCCGAATTGGCGCAAGGTTATTTATTTAAATATAAATGAAAAGTGTCTCCCCTCAATCCTATTCTCATTGATTCTAAAGGAATGACTTCAGTAGGTGCAATATTTCCAAGGTTTACATTACAGCCTATTAACTCTAGAAAATACAATTGCTGTGCTTTTTGTGGCGCTTCCCATAAAATTTTTTCTGCAGGAATTTTTGTTAAAATTTCTTGCACCAATCCTTCTCGCACTTCCCCACTGCCTCGATAAATTCCAACATTTCCTGCTTCACGTGCCTCGGCAATTACATATTGTGAACCTGCACTTAATTCAGCACTCATCAATTCAATCCATTTATAGGGTGGTATAATATGTGCAGCATCCTTACTGCCAACTTCACTGATCACTTTTGAAATTTTTGCAATTTTCTCAATATAGCCACACTTTTCCGCATGGGGAATTTCAATTGAACCATCACTCACTTCAATGATATCAATTTTATAATCCTTACACATTGCCACATAATCGTCAAACTGATTTCTAATTACAAAGGCTTCAAAAAGTGTACCGCCAAAATATACAGGTATCCCGTGCGATTGATACAATTCAATTTTTGCCCGAAGATTCGGAGTCACCATTGAGGTTCCAAAACCAAGCTTTACGACGTCGGTATGAATACCCCCCACACTAATAAAGTTTTCCGCTTCTCCAATACTCAATCCCTTATCCATCACCATGGTCAATCCATTTTCACGTGGCTTTGCAGTTCGTTCCGGTATTTGAGATAAATTAAAATTATTCATACTATAAAACTTATAAGGCACAAAGTTACTTCAAATGGATAAGATTATTTTCCCTTTTTATAAACGCTCAATAGTGAGGCTACTTTCGCATCCTGCATCATTTCAGGATAAAATTTTGTCAATTTACTGACTAATTTAGTGGACTTCGATAGCGCCATTTCTAACTGTAACAATGCCTCGGCATGTTTGCCCAGCATATAGAGTATTGCACTTCTGTAAAAAATAAAAACCGCTTTGCCCGAAGTTGAAACATAGGCTAGCTCCGTTCGTTCTAATGCCATTTCAAATTGCTTGTTTGCTACCAAGCATTTGATGAGTGATTGCCATCCTCCAATTTGTTTAGGCTTGTTTTTTACAACAGTTCCAAAATAAATAGCCGCATCCTTGTACAATTCCAAATGCATATAACACTCGCCTAATAAAATAGAATACTCATTGATATGCTTGTGAATTCTTAATGCATGTTCTAATTGCTTAATTGCTTGTTGCCACTGTCCTTCCTGCATATAGGTGGTCGCAATTTTTTGATATAGTCTGCTATCATCAGGATTTAAATGCACTGCTTTTTTATAATGGAATCTTGCTTGTGCAAAATTTTTCATTCTATGATAACAATGTCCTATTGCTTCATAAATTACATCTTCTGGTCGGGAGAGTTCCAATACTTTTTCAAGCGCCTCGATGGCTTCCTTGTATTTTCTAATTCTCAAATAAGCATCCCCCATGTTGCGATAAGCATAATCAAATTTTTCATCTATCACGATGGCATATTGATAAGCATCAATTGCTTTTTCATGCAATTTAAATCCCTGATAAGCAGCCGCCAAATTAAACCATGCCAGGGCATTATAAGGTTGTTCATCAATAATTCGATTGTGTAAACGAATACTTTCTTCGTTGCGTCCAGTAAAATCTGTCCAAAAGCATATCTTATACAAGGCCTCTTCATTCATCGGATCATCTTCCAATACCAATTTTAAACAATCAAACACTTTATCAAAAGCCTCATGATCGTCGTAGACGTCCGCCAATTCAAATAATAATTCTGAACGTTCAGCACCCTCAAATAAATGCAATGCTTCTTGCAGTAATACAATGGCTTGTTCGGGCTGATCCAAAGCCAAATAAGCATCTGTTTTCAAAATGAATAAATTCATGTCCTTGTGATCATACAAAGCAGCCGTGTCCAATAATAAAAGTGCTTCTTTGTATTTTCGGGTAGCAAGGAGCAAATCGGCCTTCTTGATCATCAATAAAGCGGAAAAAGGATATTGATCTAAGGCCAAATTAGCTGCCTGGATGGCTTCCCCTATTTCGTCCTGTTCATCATAATGGGCTATAAGGCGCTCAAAATCATCCTCTTCAATATATGCATTCGCTCGGCCCTGCTTTAAATTATGATAACGGAGTATTAATTCTTGAATATCTCCGCCCTCTTCTTCTTTTTGATGATCAAACATAGCTAAAATATTTGCAATCAATAATTAAGTTGCTGATTATCAATTACTTAATGGAATTGATACTATAAACTTGTAAATAAATATACTACCCATAGTCCTATTGACCATATTTTGTTGTTCACAATTGACATTGAAGAAATGGATAATATTTGAAGAATAAAAAAAATTAATCTACCTTTGATCTAATCATGCGTACCATTAAATATATACTATCAGTTATAGTGTTGCCAAGCATAATGCTTGTTTCACTTAGCACATATGCTAGTGTTATTGTAACAGGTACGATTGAGACAAAAAAAGCGAGTGAAAAATTCACTTTAAAAAACTTAAGTTTCGCTTCTCACAAAACTGCCACATTTGCCACTTTAAAATCTAGTTTAGAATACAAAGGCATTGGTGGAAGTTTTTCTAGAAATAATCCTAATAATGCTACTTACATTATGTATAGCAAGGGGAACACTTCTTATGTAATCCCTTACCATTATAATGTGATCTTGTCTAAGTTCAAGACCCCTTCTGCTCAATAGTGGAATCGTTCTAATTGTAATTGTAATCCTACCATCCTTACTACATCTTAATCAATTACTTGATATTCCATTTTGTTAATGGTAAATTGATTCATTGATATTGGGCTAAAATCAATGCTGGTTGCACGATATTGAATTGCGCTGCCATTCATGGGAATGATTGTATAACTTAAGACCAACCCACCTATTTCTTTAAAGGCAAGCTCAAAATTATTTACACTGATACTTATTTCTGGTGTATACCATATCTGATAGATGACCCCATCACTCCACTGAAGCTCCACATTTTTGCAAGGATACCCCAGTATTTGAACTACGGAATCAGTTGCAATTTCTTTCATTGAAATTAAATTGGGAAGACCCGATGGCGGGTACACCACTTCTTGCAAAAAACGACTCGCACCAATCACTTTGGTAATAAATGCATTTGTTTTTTGTGTATCAAAAAAAATAGATTGAACCATTTGCGGTGTTTGCAATATAGTCTTACACTGATCTCCTTTTACATATACCCACTTTGTTCCAATCGTATCGGCTGTTTGCTGTTGCGTAATACTGTATTGCAATGTGCATTCTCCAATAGTTTTGGTTTGCGCTTTTATTCCCATAAGCGGCACCCATAGCACAATAATAAGGGGGAGTAATTTTTTCAATATGAGGTATATGCATAAGAAAAGACCCAATCAATGGGCCTTTTCTTATGTATGATTATTTTTTTTGCTTGTCTTTTAAAGCTTGTACTTTTTTCTGCGCTTCCATCATTTGTTCATACTTGCTTTGCCAATTACTTTTCTTCTTTGGTGTTTTTCGCTTAACATCGATATCGGCTAAAATTTTATCGTGGTTGATAATGAATTTTTGAATGATTAACTGTAACAACAACGTTACAATATTTGACACGGTATAATACCAAGTTAATGCAGAAGGCAATTTATTAAATATGAATAACAACATTACTGGGAATATATAAGGCATATACTTCAAAGCTGGATTGTCCTGTGTTGGGGTCATGGACATATTGTACACTGAAATAAATATGCTTGTAATAACCGCAGTTAAAGTGAATAAACTAATATGATCTCCAAATCCCATTGGAACATTAAATGGCAACCTTGCAATTACATCATAACTTGATAAATCCTGACTCCATAAAAAAGCTTGCCCTCTTAAAGATATATTGGAATTAAAAAAGCTATACAAAGCAAAGAAAATTGGAATTTGTAATAAGGCAGGAATACATCCACCCAATGGATTAACACCCGCTTCTCTAAACAACTTCATTTGCTCCATTGCAAATCCTTGTTGATCACTTCCTAGTCGCTCTTTAATTTGATCTAATTCAGGTTTTAACACTTTCATTTTAGCACTACTCAAATAACTTGAATAGGTTAATGGTGAAGTGACTACTCTGATAAAAATGGTTAATAACAAGACTACCCAACCAAAGTTGGAAACAAAGCCTGCAAAGAAATCAAACACAGGCATAATAATATACTTATTGATAGGTCGAACAAAGGAGTATAAATCTCTACCTAAATTCACAATTTTATCCATTTCTGGCGCTTCTTGTTTTTTAAGTATTTGATAGTCATTAGGCCCATAATACAAGGAAAGTGGGATGTTTACTACTGCCCCAGTTACTTTTGACTGAAACTGTGTTTGAAGTGCAGCTAGCCCATTGCTAGAATCCGTTTTTCTTTGCCAATCTATTTTACCCGAAGCAAAACCTTGTTTAGCATAAATGGTAGTGCTGAAAAATTGTTGCACCAATCCAACCCACTGAATGGGTTTTTCGAAAGCCCAACTTGTTTTAGCCGAGATATAGTCAAATTCATTTCCTTCCGCAAAACACACGTTGGATATTTGGCGCTCATATTCGGTTGTGCGTTCTTGTTGATAGGAATGTGCGTCCCAAGTAAAATTTATTAACCCGTTGGTTAATAACTGATCGGCTCCTTCAAGCTGAACATTCCAGTCAATATTGTATTTATTGGGTGAAAGTGAAAATTGATGCTTTACTTTTTTCCCATTAGCAGCCGTGTAAATAAAATCAAGCTTCTTTACTCCATCATTTCCTACGGGCAATGTATTTACCGTTTGAAATACAACCTGCTTTATTTGTGCTGTTTGATTATTGCCAATATTCACTGGATAATCTAAGGTTGTACTATCTCCTAATTGAACCAACTGTTTTTTAGCATTCGTGTACTTTTTCAAAGTCACTCCAACCACTTGTCCTCCTATATTACTAAAACGAACTGTAACTAAGTCATTTTCTAAAGTAGAAAATTGTTCTTTAACTGAATCGGCTATCACAACTTTACTTGCAGCGATGGTATCTAAAAGTGCAGGATTTTTTTCTGCTGATTTTTTTTCTGCTGCTGTTTTCACAAGCATGACGGAGTCATCAATATACTTTTTATATGCCTGCATTTCCTTTTGTTGCCTATCTGTGTACCAGAAGTAAGCAAAAAACAAACCAGCTAGTAAAACAAACCCAATGACCGTATTCTTATCAGTTTTCATATACAATGTTTATACGTAATTACGTGGGGACAAAGATATGTTTTTTAGAGGTTTCTACTATACTTTCCGCCCACTAAATAAAGGCTGTCGGTAATCTCTCCCAAACTGCAATATTTAACCGCTTCCATCAAAATCTCAAATAAATTGCTATTTTGAAGACTCGCTTCCCTTAGCTTAGCCAAATAAGCATCTCGCTGCGTTGAATTCCGTTTTTTAAACGATTGTAAACAAGCTACTTGCCTTTCTCGTTCTTTTTTCGAGGACCTGATAATGGGCTGCTGATCCACTGCTAATTTTTCCTGATCATTCACAAATGTATTTACCCCAATAATGGGTATGGTACCATCATGTTTTTTGTTTTCATACACCCAACTTTCCTCTTGAATTTTAGAACGTTGGTACATTCTTTCCATGGCACCAAGTACACCTCCACGCGCGTTTATTTTTTCAAATTCTTGCATCACTGCGTCTTCTACTAAATCAGTTAATTCCGAAATCAGAAAACTTCCTTGCTGTGCATTTTCTACTTTAGCGGTACCTAATTCCTTATTGATAATGAGTTGAATTGCCAATGCCCTTCTCACACTTTCTTCGGTTGGTGTTGTGATGGCTTCATCATAAGCATTGGTGTGCAAACTATTACACTGATCATAAATGGCATATAAAGCCTGCAGGGTGGTTCTAATGTCATTAAAATCTATTTCCTGTGCATGTAAGCTTCTTCCACTGGTTTGAATATGATATTTTAATTTTTGTGAACGAGGATTGGCTTTGTATTTTAACTTCATTATACGCGCCCAAATTCTACGTGCAACCCTGCCAATAACCGCATATTCTGGATCCATGCCATTGCTAAAGAAAAAGCTCAAATTGGGCATAAAGTCATCAATCGCGATACCGCGGTTCAAAAAATATTCCACATAGGTGAACCCATTGGCCAAAGTAAATGCCAGCTGAGTAATAGGGTTTGCGCCAGCTTCAGCGATATGATATCCAGAAATAGAAATACTGTAAAAATTTCGAATCTTATTTTTTGCAAAATAATCCTGTACATCCCCCATCATGCGTAATGCAAAATCGGTGGAAAAAATACAAGTATTTTGTGCCTGATCTTCTTTTAAAATATCCGCCTGTAAGGTACCCCTTAGGTTGGATAATACATTTGTTTTGATTTGATTATACACTACTGGATCTAATACCTGATCCCCGGATACACCTAATAATTGCAAGCCCAAACCATTATGCCATTCACTCAATGGAATTTTAGGATGAATGGACGCATAGGTAGGCAATGTAGAAGTAGCGCACAATTGTTTTATTTTTTTATTAACCTGTGGCCATAATTTTTGCGCTGTTATATATTGCTCACAAGCTTGGTCGATTGCTGTATTAAAAAACATAGCAAGCAACATAGGTGCTGGACCATTAATGGTCATACTTACCGAAGTATTTGCAGCATTTAAGTCAATGCCTGAATATAGTTTTTTAGCATCATCAATGGTCGCTACACTTACTCCCGCATTTCCAATTTTGCCAAACACATCCATTCTTAATGCAGGGTCATGTCCATATAAAGTAACACTATCAAAAGCAGTGGACAATCTTACTGCAGACTGCCCTTTGCTTAAATAATGAAAACGCCAATTGGTGCGCTCGGGACAACCTTCGCCTGCAAACATTCTGGTAGGATCTTCATTTTCTCTTTTAAGTTCAAACACCCCTGCCGTAAATGGATACCTACCTGGGGTGTTCTCTTTTAATTGCCACTCTGTAATGTCACCCCAGTCGGCATACTTTGGCAAATACACTTTATTCAATTCAATACCAGAGGGCGTTTCAAAAACAAAGGAATGGGTAGACTTTTTCCCGCGCACTTCATTTGTAAAAACTTTTTGTTGATAATTATCATACAAGGCTGGCCATGCTGTTACCAGCGCTTTCACCTCATTGTCAATATTGGATTCAATTGTTTTTTTCGATTTTACCAAAGCAGCAATTTTTGCAAGCATTGGATCTTCCATTGTTTTGCTTAAACAGTACCATTGAGATACCCATTTTTTTTGCTCCTGGATCCATTCATTGTTTTGCTGAATCACTTCAATGATTTCATTTAAATATCCAATTCTTTTATTGGGAATAGTAGGTGCAATAAGATTGTTTTCATGATATGCACTTGGATTTTCAATTATTTTAAATGCGGTATCATGAATCCGATTTATGTTTTGAATTAAAGCGTTATACATGGCCTGCATTCCAGGATCACTATAATGAGCAGCCATGGTGCCAAAAACAGGACTTGAATTTGGAACTGCATTGAATAAATGATGCGATCTATTGTATTGCTTTCTTACATCTCTTAATGCGTCTAATGCGCCGGCACGATCAAATTTATTAATGCCAATAATATGGGCATAATCAATCATATTAATTTTTTCTAATTGGGTGGCCGCACCAAACTCTGGCGTCATAATATACACTGGCACCGTTACATAATCCACAATGGTTGCATCATTTTGACCCACTCCTGCAGTCTCAATAAGGATGCAATCAAATCCTGCCGACTTACACAATGCAATTACGCCATCCATGGAATGTGCAATGGATTGCATATCGTTTCTGGTAGCCAAAGAACGCATAAAAACATTGGAATGGTGAATGGAGTTCATTCTAATTCGATCACCGAGTAAAGCACCTCCTGTTTTTCTTTTGGATGGATCTACCGAAATAACTGCAATTGTTTTTGTGGGATTGCATTGTACATAATATTGTACCAATCTATCTACCACCGTAGATTTACCTGCACCACCCGTACCTGTGATACCAATAATGGGAATCGTATTTGAAATAGCAGTAGCTTTCTTTTTTGAAGTCGACTTTTGCTTTGGTAATTTTACATCCCCATTTTGTAATAAAGTGATTTGCCTGCTTAACAAGCGAGGGTCAATTATTTTTTGAAAAGGAAGTTTAGTAAGCGTTTTTTTAGGAGACGCTTTTAAACCAAAAGAACATATACGCACTACGTCCTTAATCATCCCATCTATCCCCATTACCAAACCATCCGCGGGTAAATAAATTTTTGAGATCCCATTTGCTTCTAGAAATTTAGCTTCCTTAGGTAAGATAGTGCCACCGCCACCACCAATCACTTTCACATGTTGATAGCCCGAAGCATCTAATAGTTTTCGAACAAACGTAAAAAATTCAACATGGCCTCCTTGGTAGGATGTAATTGCAATGCCTTGCACATCTTCCTCAATAGCTGCTGTGACGATTTCATATGCCGATCGGTTATGGCCTAAATGAATGATTTCAACACCATTTTCTTGTAATACGCGACGCATGATATTGATAGACGCATCATGTCCGTCAAACAAACTAGTACAGGTTAATATTCTAACTTTATTCATGGCATAAAGCTAACAAATGTTAGCAGAATAACCATTCAAAAAGCAATAAAAAATATTACTTACCTCGCTCCAGGAGGACAATGTTGACGCAAGTAACGCGTATATAAATCACTTAAATGTTCAAAAGTTCCCTCCCCCTCCGAAATGGAATGCGATCGATTGGGATAGCTCATTAAACTAAATTGCTTGCCATTTTTAATAAGCTCATTGATCAGCAATTCCGCATTTTGGTAATGTACATTGTCATCCCCTGTTCCATGGATATACAAAAGATTTCCTTTTAGGTTTTTGGCATAGGTCATAGGAGAGCCTTTAATAAATACCGACTTGTCTTCCTGTGGTAAACCCATATATCTTTCCTGGTAAATATTGTCATAGGTAAGTTGACTTCCTACCCCTGCAATTGAAATGCCTGTTTTATAAATTTCAGGGTACTGAAACATTAAATTCAAAGTGGCAGAACCACCCCCACTCCACCCCCACACAGCTACTCTACTCGTGTCAACAAAAGGAAATTTAAAAATTTCTTTTGCCCCCAATGCCTGATCTCTAATATTCACTTCTCCAATTTTTTGGTAGATGGATTTACGCCAAGCACGCCCTTTAGGAACCGGCGTACCTCTATTGTCCATACTCACATAAATGTATCCATCCTCCTGCATGGAACCATTGTATAAAAAATTTTGTCCAGTACCGTACTCATTTTTAGCAGTTTGACCCCAAGGCTCAGTGTATACATAAAAAACAATGGGATACTTTTTATTGGGATCAAAATTATTAGGCTTGACCATCCATGCATCCATGGTCACCCCTTCAGAAGTGGTGACTGTAAAAAATGTTGGGATGGTGTTTTGAGATTCAAGGATAGGAAGCGTATTAGCACCCTGCGCCGAACCTATAGATGCATGATTGGGTAAGGTGATCCATTCATTTTTAGGCGCTTCACTGATATTGGAAAAAGTATGCATTGCATATTCCCCCGTTGGACTAATCCTATAGTCATGTGTTCCATTTTGTTTTTCAGGACTTACTAATTGAGGTGCTCCTGGCTTATCCCAATTTACAACGTATAAATATTGCTCAGTGGCATTTTTTGGTGAAGCATAAAAATACAATTGATGATTTTGATAATCCACCCTTGCTGTTTTCATTACATCATAATTGCCTGGTGTGATACAAACAGGTTGACCTCCATCAATGGACTGAATATAAAAATGTCTCCATCCATCTGACTCATTGGCCCATAAAAAATGCTTGCCGTCCTCTAACCAATCCCAACCACCATTTGCATAATGATTATCCCATACTGGCATAATGTCAATCCAGGTATTTTCTTGCTCCTTATAAATTACTTTAGACTTTGCAGTTTGCACATTGGCCAATAATAATTGGCTTGTATTTTGTTTTCTATTTAAATGTTGTAAGATAATTTCTGTGCTATTGGGCACCCACTCCATTCTCGGAATATAAGACCCCCATTGAGCATCATCGGGTGTTTCCATCCATTTAGTTTGTTGACTCGCTAAACTGACAACCCCTATTTTTACGGGGGAAGGTTTTTCTCCAGCAACTGGATATTCAACCGGCACTGCAAAAGGATAAAGCGAATCGGTATTGTTGATCATCAAATAACTTTTTACCCCGGTTGCATTTACCTGCCAATAGGCAATGCTTTTGCTATCTGGACTCCACCTGAATCCATCCCTGCAAAAAAATTCTTCCTCATAGGCCCAATCAAAAGTTCCATTAATTAAATATTTGCTCCCGTCCTTGGTGAGTTGAATTTGTTTACCTGTTTTAATCTCTTCCGCATAAATATTGTGCCCACTAACATATGCCACCCACTTTTCATCAGGAGAGATTTTTGCAAATTGTAAGGAAGAGGCGGGCATTTTTTTACCCACTTTCTTTAAAGTGTTATTTTTTATATCAAATAGGTAACAATCTCCGATGGTTTCATAGCGCCAAACACGTTTTGTATTCGTAAATATAAGCGCTAGATTTTGCTTGGATGAAAGACTAAAACTTTTTATTTCAATGGGAGCTACCTCCCCAGAGGGCGTTAAATTTTCGGCGATGATTTTTGTGGACTCCCCATTTTTACCCAGTTCGGCTAAAATAATTTTATCATAACGCACACTATAATAAGCATGCCCATTATTCGACCAAATCAAATTTTTAGGTGTCTGACTAAATGCTTGCGCACTTGTCAAAAGGAATAAAAAAAGAATGTTTTTTGAATTCATCTTATTAGGTATTTATATCTAACAAGATAATCAAAAAAATTATGCCTGTGCTTGTTTTTTTGCCGCTGCAATAAAATGCACAAATAAAGGCGCAGGGGCTTCAACGGTACTCTTTAACTCAGGGTGATATTGCACCCCTATAAAGAAAGGATGATTAGGCAGTTCCACAATTTCCACCAAGCCGGTTACTGGATTTACTCCACTTGTTACCATTCCATTTTCATGAAAGGCGGCTAAGTATTCATTGTTGAATTCATATCTATGGCGATGGCGCTCATTAATTTCGGTAGTCCCATAAATTGTATAAGCTAATGTGTCCTTGGTGATAGTGCAAGGATAAGAACCCAAGCGCATTGTACCACCCTTCATAGTAATTCTTTTTTGCTCTTCCATCATATTAATTACTGGATCTGGGCTATTGGGATCCATTTCCACTGAGTGTGCTTGTTTTAATCCAAGAATATTACGCGCAAATTCTATCACCGCCATTTGCATACCTAAACAAATTCCGAAGAATGGTAATTTATTTTCTCTCGCATATTGAACTGCAATAATTTTTCCTTCAATCCCTCTATTTCCAAAACCCGGGGCAACCAATAAACCATGTAATCCTTTTAATTGCTCGTTTACATTTTCAGCAGTAATATTTTCACTATGCACATTCACCACATTCACTTTTACTTCATTCATTGCTCCTGCATGAATAAAACTTTCTAAGATAGATTTGTATGCATCTTGAAGTTCAATATATTTTCCAATCAATCCAATGTTTACTGTGGATTTTGGATTCTTTAACTTAGTTAAAAATACATTCCATTTAGTTAAATCAGGCTCATTAAATTTTGTAATATTTAATTTCTTCATTACAATTAAATCCAACTGCTCCTTTAACATTAACAAAGGCACTTCATAAATAGTACTTGCGTCACAAGACTCAATAACATTGCCTGCTTTTACATTACAGAATAAGGCAATTTTACGTTTAATTTCGTCATTTAAAGGATGTTCTGTTCTACATACAATTACATCCGGATGCACCCCTGTTTCACTTAGCATTCTAACACTGTGCTGTGTTGGTTTTGTTTTTAACTCCTTGGCTGCACTTAAATAAGGGATCAAGGTTAAATGAACTACCATCACATCCTCCACCGGTAATTCCCATTGAATTTGACGCACCGTTTCAATGAAAGGCGTGCTTTCAATATCACCAACAGTTCCGCCTATTTCAGTGATCACCACATCAAACTTACCATCCTGTCCCAATAATAACATTCTGTGTTTGATCTCGTCCGTGATATGCGGAACCACCTGTACTGTTTTACCTAAAAACTCCCCTGCTCTTTCCTTATTAATCACCGTTTGATATATACGTCCAGTGGTAACATTATTTGCTTGAGAAGTATGTGTACTTAAAAAACGCTCATAGTGTCCTAAATCCAAATCGGTCTCCGCTCCGTCCTCAGTTACATAACATTCACCATGCTCGTATGGGTTCAAAGTTCCTGGATCCACATTGATATAGGGGTCAAATTTTTGAATCGTGGCTGAAATGCCCCTCGCTTGTAATAATTTGGCCAAAGAGGCCGCTATGATACCCTTTCCTAAACTACTTGTCACACCACCAGTTACAAAAATGTACTTTGCCATAATTTTAAATGCATATATCATTGAAAAAGCAATTCCATTCCTAGTTTCCTAAGAGGAAATGCCCCTTCAAAAGGGTTTATTAATCGACCTATCTATTATTGGGAAAAAATCTTAGAGGTCGTACAAAAATAAGCCAAAAAACGCCTTGAAAAAAATCAAGGTTCCAGATCAAACAATAAATGTTTATAACTGTTATCTAAAAGTGAACATCTTAAATCAAAATCAATAAAAATCTATGAAAAAGCTAATTTTTGGCCTATTTGCCTTGGGAATGATCGATATTACCTTGAGTCGGCA
>CANKWR010000039.1 GCA_947487525.1 Bacteroidota bacterium | reverse complement strand
TGTCTACAGCCTTGAAATTAAAAGTGCCTTGTAGTGTAGTCATGAATAAGTCGGATTTAGCGGTGGGAGGGCGTGTAAAAGAAGCCAACGCATACTTTAGTGCTAAGCCTTATTGTACAAAGATAATTTCAATTAGTGCATTGAATATCACTGATATAGATAGGTTATTGAAAGTTATCTTAGAATTAATACCTGAAGGGGGTCATCCTTTCTTTGACCAGGAGGATTTGAGTGATCTGCCTACTAAGTTCTTTGTAAGTGAAATTATTAGGGAAAAGATATATCAGTTGTTTGGAGAGGAGATCCCTTATCATACTGCTGTATTGGTGAATTCCTTTAAGGAGCAACCATTGTTGGTAAAGATCCAGGCGGATATAATCGTTAATAGAGAAACCCAAAAGTCAATTATCATTGGCCAGGGGGGTAAAATGATTAAGGAGATAGGTACCTTGGCTAGAAAGGATATTGAGGACTTTATAGGTTCCAAAGTATATTTGGAATTGTTTGTAAAAGTGAAGCCAAAATGGAGGGACAATGACACTAAATTAAAAGAGTTTGGGTATCAATAGGAGAATAATTTATTTATCATTAAAATATTGATAGTCAAATTATTAAATATATATATTTGAACATTAAATTGAATTATTATGAGTTATACAGTTGCAATAGTTGGACGGCCAAATGTAGGCAAGAGTACCTTGTTTAATCGCTTTTTAGAAGAGCGTAAGGCCATTGTCGATGATATTAGTGGGGTGACGCGGGATCGTCAATATGGCGAAACAGAATGGTCGGGCAAACATTTTAATGTAATTGATACTGGCGGATTTGTGCCAGATTCTAAAGATATGTTTGAGACGGAAATTAGAAAGCAAGTCAAAATTGCCATTGAAGAAGCCAATGCTATGATTTTTATGGTGGATGCAGCGGTGGGGATGACCGACCTGGATGCGGCGATGGCCGATTTATTAAGAAGGACAACGAAGCCTGTATATGTTTGTGTGAATAAAGTGGACAATTCAAATAGGGCATTGGAGGCTACTGAGTTTTATGGAATGGGATTCGAACATAACTATTTTGTAAGTGCCATTTCTGGAAGCGGTACTGGTGAGTTATTAGATGCAGTTACAGCCGATATGAAAGAGGAGCCCAATAGGAAAGCCATTGCAGATGCTGCCGAATTGCCAGAAGGGGAAGAGCCTGAGGAAGCACCTGCCGTGCCTAAAATTGCCATTATTGGACAACCTAATGTTGGAAAGTCTAGTTTATTAAATGCAATGATTGGACAGGATCGAACCATTGTGAGTGATATTGCAGGGACTACCCGTGACACCATCCATACTCATTACAATATGTTCCAAAAGGAATTTATTTTAATTGATACTGCTGGAATTAGAAGAAAGAATAAGGAAAAGGACGATTTAGAGTTTTATTCTATCATTAGAGCCATCAAAGCCATGGATGAAGCAGATGTGTGTTTGATGGTCATTGATGCTGTAAAAGGGATTACTGCTCAAGACCTTAGTATATTCAGCTTGGCTGTAAAAAAAGGAAAAGGAATCGTATTCCTAGTGAATAAATGGGATTTGATCACCAAGGAAACCAACACGGCCAGAGACTATGAAAAAGTGTTGAGAGACAAACTGGCACCTTTTACAGATGTGCCTATCTTGTTCATCTCCGCTGTAGAAAAAACTAGAATTTTTAAAGCCATTGAAATTGCTTTAGATGTATTTGACAATAAGCACCGTAAAATTGCTACTTCTAAGCTTAATGAAGTGATGCTCAAGGCAATAGGAAATTACCAAGCGCCTGTAGTGAGGGGGCATGTGATTAAGATTAAGTTTGTACAGCAATTGCCAACGAGGGTACCTAGTTTTGCCTTTTTCACGAATTTCCCGGATGATATTAAAACGCCTTATCGTAACTATTTAGAGAACCAGGTAAGGGCCAATTTCAAGTTTACAGGGGTTCCAATCCGTATTTACTTCAGAAAAAAGTAGAATTATGTCGATTTTGGCATATTATGAAAAAAAATATTGTCAATATTTGGATTATTTGGTCGTACTACCTATCTTTGCAAACGTATTTTTATACCAAAATTAAAACCTTGAAAATGAAAAAAGTATTCGCAATTTTCGCTATCGCTGCATTAACTGCTTGTGGTGGTGCTTCAACTGAAACAAAAACTGATACTGCTGCTACACCAGTAGACACTGCTTCTACATCTGTAGACACTGCTGCTAAAGCTTTAGATACTGCTGCTAAAGCGGTTGATACTGCTGCTAAAAAGAAGTAGTCTTAGTTATTAGAAGTATACAACTTCTTGCAAGAAGGTCCCTTCGTACATCGAAGGGATTTTTTTTGCCTATGATTTAAATATTGCCCCAAAGTATTCCTATTTTGGCACCAATATTGCATAATTGATAATAACTGTTCAATTGAGCATTGGAAATTGGCTTGTGCCAATTTGACTTTTTAAAATAATACCTAGTGAATAATTTTTTATTAAATGCCGAGGAAGATAATGATTTTATACCCATATTTTCATTTAACGAACAGGATGTAGAGAATGAGCCAGTGTTAGAAATACCTGACTTATTGCCAATTTTGCCTTTAAAAAATACCGTGCTTTTTCCCGGGGTTGTTTTGCCAATTACGGTGGGCAGGGACAAAAGCATTCAAGCAGTAAAGGCAGCGTATAATAGCGACAAATTGATTGGTGTGGTCGCCCAAAAAAATGGGAATATAGAAGATCCTAGTCCAGCTGACCTTTGCCAGGTGGGGACGGTTGCCAAAATCGTCAAAATGATTAAAATGCAGGATGGTGGCACGACCATTATTATTCAAGGAAAAAAAAGATTTGAATTAATTGCAGTCAAAGAAGAGGAGCCGTTTTTTAAAGCTGAAATTAAACTATTGGTAGAAGATATTGTAAGCCCTTCTGATCAAAATTTTCAAGCATACTTGTCTACCATTAAGGACTTAGCGACACAAATAATACAGCTTTCTCCCAATTTCCCTTCGGAGGCAGCCTTAATTTTAAAGAATATTGAGAGTCCTTTGTTCTTAATCAATTTTGTGAGTTCTAATTTAAATGTGGAAATACCAGAAAAGCAAGGATTATTGGAGGAGCATAATATCACTTTAAGGGCTGAAAAGTTAATTCAGTTTTTACAGCAAGAATTGCAATTTGTTGAACTAAAGAATAAAGTAACTACTAAAACAAGAACGGAGATTGATAAGCAGCAAAGGGATTATTTTTTACAACAGCAGCTTAAAAGTATAAAGGATGAATTAGGCGGGGATCCGAATGAAAGGGAAGTGGCAGATATGAAGAAAAAAGCGGAGGGCAAAAAGTGGCCAGAGAATGCTAAAAAATTATTTCAAACAGGATTGGAGAAATTGGAACGTATGCATCCTTCCACGCCGGATTATTCTGTGGTGTATAATCATTTAGATTTATTATTGGATTTGCCTTGGGATGAATATACCGATGACAATTACGATTTAAAAAATGCGAAAAAGGTATTAGACAATGACCATTATGGAATGCGTAAAATAAAAAATCGAATCCTTGAATATTTGGCGGTGTTGAAAATAAAAGGGGATATGAAAAGTCCAATTTTATGTTTTTTAGGTCCTCCAGGTATTGGAAAAACGAGCTTGGGAAAGTCCATTGCACATGCTATTGGTAGAAAGTATGTAAGGGTGAGTTTAGGTGGATTGCATGATGAAAGCGAAATACGTGGTCACCGTAAAACCTATATTGGTGCAATGCCAGGAAGAATTATTCAAAGTTTAAGAAAAGTAAAAACGTCTAATCCGGTAATGATATTAGATGAAATTGATAAAATTGGCAGCGATCATCGAGGAGATCCTTCCAGTGCTTTATTAGAAGTATTAGACCCAGAACAAAACAATAGTTTTTATGATAATTACTTAGAGTCGGAATATGATTTGAGTAAAACTTTATTTATTGCAACAGCAAATGACATTAGCCATATTCAACCCGCGTTAAGAGATCGGTTAGAAATTATAGATTTGAGCGGATATGCTGTTGAGGAAAAAGTAGAAATTGCTAAAAGGCATTTACTACCTAAACAAAAAGAAGCACATGGCTTAGACAAAATAAATTTTAAAATACAAGATAATGTATTAGAAAAAGTTATTGAGGATTATACCAGAGAAAGCGGAGTGAGAGAACTGGATAGACAATTGGCCTCCATTATGCGATACCAAGCCAAGGAATTGGCGTATAAACATAAGGTAAAACCTACGGTAAGTAAATTGGATTTGAACAAGATTTTAGGACAGCCTCGTTATAGCAATGAAATTTATAAAACAGTCAATATGCCAGGGGTGGCCGTTGGACTTGCTTGGACCTATGTGGGGGGAGATATTTTATTTATAGAGGTATTGCTATCTGACGGCAAAGGAGAATTAAAGTTAACGGGTAATTTAGGGAATGTAATGAAAGAGAGTGCTTCAACTGCATTGACTTATTTACAAGCCAATGCTAAAAAAATTGGCGTGGATCCTGCTTTATTTAATACAAAATCTATTCATATACATGTACCTGAAGGAGCTGTTCCCAAGGATGGTCCTAGTGCAGGGGTAACCATGTTAACTGCTTTGTCATCGGCCTTTACGGGTCGAAAAGTAAAACCTTATTTGGCGATGACCGGGGAAATTACTTTGCGTGGGCAGGTATTGCCTGTCGGGGGTATTAAAGAAAAAATTCTTGCTGCTAAAAGAGCAGGCATGAAAGAAATAATACTTTGTTGGCAGAACGAAAAGGATGTAAATGAAATTGATCAAACCTTTATCAAAGGAGTGGTATTTCATTACGTAAAAAACATGCAACAAGTATTAGATCTTGCCTTGGTTTAAGACAATTTAAGTTTAAGCCTATTTATGCATTAAGCAACCATTTACTTATTAAGTTGATAATTATATCTTGAAACCCTAGCTTTGCAATATGAGTCCATCCATTTCATTATTGCAAAAGCTAGGGTTTTATGTTAACCTGATAGCGGTGATAATTTTATTGGATTATTCTACACTCAAAGGCCAAACTACAGCAGGGATTTCCACTTTTAATTTTTTAACTATGCCCCATAGCGCGAAGGCAACTGCCTTGGGGGGCATGAATATAAGTTCCATTGGGGAAGATGTTGGATTATCCATGTTTAACCCTGCTTTAATTACCCGTAAAATGGATGGATCGATGCATTTGGGCATTAAGCCATTTTTTGCTGGCATACAGCAATATGATTTATTTGGCGTTTCACATTGGGACAAAAAAAATGTGACCTTGGGATTGGGGGTACATTTTTTAAATTATGGGAATATCCCAATGACAGATATAGCGGGCAATGAATTAGGTACGATGCGTCCAACCGACTATGCGATACAATTTTCAGCAGCCACAGACTACATTCAAAATTTTAGAATAGGAAGTACTTTAAAATATATTCAGTCAAGTTATGGAATGTATAATTCTAGCGGATTATCCATGGATGTTGGCTTAACGTATTTATCACCAACTAATTTATCAAGATCAAGTATATTGGTTAAAAATATTGGAACGCAATTGTCTACTTCGGGTGTAAGGCAGGAGTTGCCTTTCAATCTCATTTTGGGATGGTCAAAAAAATTAGCACAAGCCCCCATCCTGTTTTCTATTACAGCGGATAGGCTTTCGGTTTGGAATAATACCTATTATGATCCTGTTTATGCCACAGAAAATGGAATGAGTGCCCCTCGGAATTTTCAAAATCTGTTGAATCACTTATTAATAAGCAGTGAAGTATTTATAGGCAATCAATTTGAGCTGAATTTAGGCTATAATTTTAGTAGGAGATATGACTTAAACATAGTCAATCAAGTCAATGGACTCAATGGATTTAGTTCAGGAATTGGATTCAAGCTAGACAAAATGCAAATTCAATATGGAAATGCTGCATTTCAATCTAATTTTTATCATCATTTCTCCATTGTCTATCAATTTAAGGATAAGGGGAATTAATTATTTTTTTTCTTTACTGGCAATAAAGCTTTAGGGGATTGCTTGTCTTTTTTTTCTTTTCCAGAATCCTTTTTTGAACTATTCGATTTTTTATTCTCTTTTTTATTTTCTTTTTTAGCTAATTTCGGATTGTTTGCTTCCTTATTGATTTTACTTACTTTTTTATCCTCTTTAGGTTCTTTTTTTATAGGTTTTTTCTCTTGTTTAGGACTTGTTTTTTCAATAATTACCGGCTCAGTAATAATGTCTTCCACATTTTCAATTACGGAAGGCACATCATCCATCACAGTACTATCTTTTCCTACAAAGTCTACATTGAAATCATCAGGCATGTTGGCTGGCTTAATAAAATTGGCTTCTTTATCTAAATTACAGTTAGGGTCTGCAGCAACTTTTTTCATGAATTTTGCCCATATTGGCAAGGAGCCTCTTGCACCTTGCCCAAAGTAATTGTCAGCGAAGCGAAGAAAACGATCGTCACAACCTACCCAGGCACCAGCTAATAATTGTGGGGTATATCCCATAAACCATAAGTCGCTATTGTCGTTTGTCGTTCCTGTTTTACCTGCAATTGAACTTGCTTGAATATTGTAGGAGCTCATGCTTTGAGCAGTACCTCTTTGAATAACGCCCTCCATCATACTAACCACAGAATAGGCAGTTACTTCGTCGATGATTTTTTTTCTTTTTGGGGTAAAACTTTCAATTACATTTCCATTTTTATCTTCAATACGATTAATGAAGAAAGGTGCTGCATTGTATCCAGCTCCCGGGAACATCGTATAGGCTTGTACCATTTCAAATAATGAAATTTCGCAGGATCCTAAAGCAATGGCTGGATAGGGTTCAATTTCAGTTTGGATATTACATTTTTTCAAATAGGCAACCAATTCTTTTGCAGCTTCATTGCTTTCTCCGTTAATTTGTTTCATGATATAAGCCGATGCACAGTTTTTTGATTGAGCTAATGCTTGTGCCATTGGAAAGGATCCACCAGAACAAGATCTTGAAGTATTGGGAACCATTCCATAGCCATCAAACATCTGTTGTCTGTCTTCAACAATAGTATTAGGCGTTAATCCTGCCTTTTCTATAGCCAAAGAGTACAATAAAGGTTTCATCGTACTACCCACCTGACGTTTTGTATTTACATTAACGTGGTCATATTTAAATGTACGGAAATCAACACCACCCACCCATGCCTTTACTTCGCCTGTAAAAGGGTCCACTGCCAGAAATCCAGTTTGTAAAATTTGCTTATGGTATTTAAGTGAATCTATGGGTGTCATTGTGGTATCAATGAATTTGTCTTGATTTTCCCAAGAAAAAATTCTCATGGGAACCACTTCGTTAAATGTTTTTCTAATATCCTCATCAGATATGTCTTCCTTTTTCAAATTCTTCCATCTATCAGTTTGTTTAATAGAAGATTCTAATTGAGTATTGTATTCCTTCCAAATTTCACCTGACCTAATTTTGGGTTGTTTATTAAACTCTCTTTGCAATTCCTTCATATGTTCTCCAACGGCTGCCTCAGCATAGGTTTGCATGCGCGGATTAATGGTAGTATAAATTTTTAATCCATCTTTAAATAAATTATAAGCGTCTCCATTGCTTTTTTTATGTTCCTTACACCACTTTTTTAAGTATTCACCTAGGTTACTTCTAAAATAGGGGGCCAAGCCTCCATTTTCATCTAGTTTTTTATAATTAGTAACAACAGGAAGTTTTTTTAATTGCGCTGCTTGGTCCTCTGAAATATATTTTTGACCTGCCATTCTATTAATGACTAAGTTTCTTCGCTCTAAGGCTAATTTTGGATTACGATTGGGATTAAATTTAGTGGGGGCATTTACCATACCTATGAGGAGGGCTGCTTCCTCAATAGTTAATCTGTCGGGTTCTTTTTGGAAAAAGCTTCTTGATGCATTTCCAATTCCGAAAATATTTTCACTAAATGGAACCGTATTTAAATAAATAGTGAGTATTTCCTGTTTAGTAAACTTCCTTTCAAGTTTAATGGCAATTACGCTTTCCTTAATTTTTTGAATAAGTCGAATAAATTTATTTTTTGTATTCCAATTGTCTGTAAATAAATTCTTTGCGGTTTGCATGGTTATGGTAGATGCACCTCCTTGACTACCTAAAAAAGCTACAGCCCTTATCAAGCCCTCGCCATCAACCCCATAATGATCATAGAATCGCTTGTCTTCGGTAGCTACCAGTGCTTGAATAAGATAGGGGCTTATATCTCTATATCTCACACTGATCCTATCCTCCAAATAATATTTTCCCATGGGTGTACCATCTTGAGCAAATACCTGACTAGCCAAGGAAGCTGTTGGATTCTCAATATCATCTAAATCGGGCATATCTCCAATCCAACCAAAGTTAATGGTGAGGATAAACAATAGGAAAATCCCAATTGTAATTAAATAAGTTTTCCAGAAAAGGCGAACCCAATTTCTTGGTGGTTTAATATTTTCTTGCACAATTTTTCCTTTTATGGTTTGTAAATTTTGTTAATCATAAAATTCTTATAATTCAGTAAATCTTGTCGATCCTTAATTAAAATTATATTTGTTTTACCAATAATATAGGTCTCATATTGATTTGTAGGAACAAATGAAATAATCTCCGTGGGGAGTTTAGGACTTAATCGGTTAAAATAGATTTTTGCTACTTTTCGGTCCTCAAATGGTCCTACCCAAATAATATAGTTGCCTTGGTCAAATTGAGCGTAGGTGGTATTTAAATTTAGTGCATAATATTCTTCTCTATTTACATTTTGAAGCGCATTTTGCATTTCCTTGATGAGTACAGGGTTTACTTTATTGGTAACAAAGCCCACATAATGCGCTTCTAGGCTGTCATTGGAAAATAGTTCCTTAGGCAATTCAACAATAGGAATAGGTTGATTAACAATAGATTTTGCTGAATCCAGGGTTTGCTTAGCTGTTTTGACCGTATCTAATGTAAGGATTGCTGGTAAAGGGTTCGCCTCGGCAATGGTGGTAGTATCCAATACAGGGTAGGGTTCAAAAAAGCTACTTGGCAATTGAAGGCTTGTTAAATAATCTTCGGTTGTTTTTCTATTTTTTAATTCATTAATGATATTCTTGGCTTTTTCTCTAATTCGGTCATTTTTGCTCAAATAGATGATGGAGTCAAGTATCACTATTGCTTTGTTATCTTGTTTCTGTTGTGCGTACATTTTTACTTTCAAAAACTGTAAGGGGATATTCCATTTAGTTTTTCGAATATCACTATTAATTTCGTTTGATAATTTTTCGAGTTGATTCCAATTTCCAATCTGGCTTAGAAAGTAAGCTTCTTTATATTTTGTTATAATGTCTTGGTCCTGTGTATTTTTCTTTTCAAACGCTTTTTTATTTTTTATATAAGCACCATTTGGATATTGAGCCACTACTATTTTTATAATACTATCAGAAATTTGATAAAAACCGTCATGTAAATATTGACTTGCTAAATCCAACATAGCGCGTTCTGTGATTTCTGGGTCAATTGCTTTTTCTATAATTTTTTTGTAAATAGGTTTTGCCTTTGAAAAATCATTTAATTCCAGTAAAAAAACCTGCGCCGCTTTCAAAGCCGAATTATTCCATTGGATATTTGATTTTTTTAAATCGGCATCATTTTGAATTAAGGAATAGGTAGCACTATCTTTAGAACTCCCTTTTTTACTGTTCACTATATTACTATCTATCAAAATATTTGATTGATTGATCATAGAGAGCTTTGCATTGCTATTCATAACAGGGGCGCTTGTTTTACGTCGCCACATGTCTACGTTGGGTCTTTCACCCCATTTTTGAATAAAACTTTGCTTGCCTTGGGTCACCGTGTATTTATTAGAAAAATAGTAATCACTATTATTTAAGGGGGTAATTACTTGGGGCTCTATCACAGGGGTGTTTTTGAAATTTGTGGAAGTTTCACTTAAGGAAGAGGTTATATTTCGCTCTTTGTCTATTTGACTTTTGTCCCATTTTTTAGCGTAAGCAATTTGTTCAGCTACAGGGAGTGTATAAATATATTGGAGGCTATCCTCTTTTTGATAGGATTTGGTTTCATCCAAAATAGTAGACATCCATTTTTTCCTCAATGTAATTTTTTCAAATTGAGGATTTGTTTTTAATACATTCGTTAAACTATCGTATGAAATTTTTGAAATAAAATATTGGTCTGCTTGATAGTTGATATCTCCCAATAATTCAAAGGCTAGTTGTTTTTGGGTTGGGTTTGTATTGTTTTTTTTAATAGCGGATATTAGCCAATTGCTTGCTTTGTCTATGGCTTTGTTTTCAATGGCTATTTTTGCCATTTCAAAATAGATGATGTCAGCAAATGGCTTGAATTTTTCTTTTCGGGTGATGCGTTCTAAATTATTTGCCAACAACTCCCATGACTGATTGTAGTTTTTTGCTTCAATTCTTGTCATATTTATTTTTGCATAAACTGCAATGATTGGATTCGATGAATTATCGCTTGCTTTTCTAAACCATTTATAAGATTGCTCTATATTATTTGTTTTATACCATAATTGAGCAATTAAAAAATGCCACCTGCTTTTTGAATTCATGTCTGGTGCGTTTGGCAATGCTTCAATTAAATTTGTTGCTGCATTTTCGTAGGATTCTGATAAATAATTACCGTAGGCTAATTGTTCATGTAAAAATGCTTGCAATCGCTTTGGGAATGATGCATCTGATTTTAGCATCTGTAAAATACTGAGGCCTTCATTTATTTCATTTGTCTCAAAATAGTTTCTTGCCAACCAAATTAAACTTTCATTTCTTACATTCACATTTTCCCACATTCTATTGTCTTCCTTGTTTGCAATACTAAATTTTCCATTTTGTCTGGTATTACTTCCAATTGGCGCATTCATGCCATCTACTTTTTCATCAAAATTGGCATTAATGAATTGTAAAACATTTCCAGCAGTATCAAAATTTTTATGGTACAAATAAGCTTTGGCCAATAAAAGGTAGGAGTCATCAATCCAGTTATTTCTTTGATCGTGTAGTAAAATATTTGCATTACATCTATAAATGATTGAATCAATACTGGTTTTAGAAATATTATTTAAATCATAATCATAAAACCCGAGTAAATTACTGTAATCATCCTGGTTTTGTAATCGAGCTTTGAATACAATTTCATTTAATTCCTCATCTGCATTAAAATAATAGTTGAATTGAGCTACCGTATTCTGGTAAGCTCTTCTACCTAGGGTATACTTTTTATACAAAAGTCTTTCATAAGGTAAAGGCCTTTCATCCGAAGAGTTGGTAAATTGTTCAACTGTTTTATTGATTTCATCAGAGGCTGATTTGTTCAGCTCATTTGCTTTATTATATAGGGCACTTTTTATTTTACTTTGCGTAGAATCTAAAATCGAATTAATTTTTTTCACTAATTTATTCTGATTCAAATCAATGATTTTAGCACTACTGTCTTGTGCATTCAATCGCATTGTGCAACTAGCCAATAAGCATATTGCAAACAAGCAAATTTGGTGATATTTTGATTGATTTGTAAGTAGGGCCATAAAACGGTTAAAAACTCCCTTAAAAATACAATTTATCCTTATTATTTTGCTAAAAATTGCATTCCCATCGTATCTTTAACAAGCAATTAATGTTATGCCCAATTTAGACATCAATAATACCTTCAAAAGGACGAGTAATACCTACAGATTGGTCATTATGAACGATGATACTTATGATGAAGTAGCTGCATTTAGACTTTCTCGAAAATCAGTTTATATTGGGCTTAGTATTAGTTTTATTCTACTGGTTGGATTGACTATTACACTCATTGCTTTCACCCCGCTTAAATATTATATTCCTGGATATGGGAACAAAGAAAGCAGAACCTCACTTCAATTGTTAAAAATCCGTACGGATTCCTTAGAAAGGACCATTCAATATAAGGATCAGTATTTATTAGGTTTAAAGAAAGTACTTGCTGAAGGTAGTGCAATGCAGCTTGATACCACTGTTATTCAAGTTACAGATACGAATCAAAGTAATGACTAATCCTACACCGTTGAAAAACAATCCCAAATCCGATAATCAATTTCAATGGTCTAAGTTTGCAGGATTGGCTTCACAATGGGCTGTTGCATTAATTCTTTTATTATTTACGGGTAAATACCTTGATAAACAGCATTATTTCAAGATGCAGACACCTATTTTTATTTGGTTGCTGCCCTTTTTATTCATAATCATTTCCTTAATAGATGTTGTTAGAAAAACAAATAATAAATCCAGTAAATCAGCTGATAAATAAATTATAATGAATAGAAAACAACTAATACCCATTTTATTCCTGTTTGTTATAGCGAATGCAATTTTAATATTTTCCAACGCCTACTTTAAGGATGTTACTGTTTTTAAGTTTAAGTTTATTTTGGTAGTGAATTTAATTTTGTTTAGTATGTCAATATTCAACTTTTTTCGTTTAAAAATAATATTTGTATCCAATCCTAATGCGATGGTTCGATCCGTAATGTTAGGTACTTTATTAAAAATGGTCGTATTTGCGGGGGCTGCTTTGGCTTATGCCACTCAAAAAAAAGGAGCCGTGGGTTATCCAACTTTACTTATTTGTATGGCTTTATACCTTGTGTATACCTGGTTGGAGATTGGCTGGACTAAAATCAAGCACTAGAAATTATTGCATGGCAAAAGTCGAACATCCATTACAAGCACTAGGTAGTTATTTACCGGAAGGGGCCTTTGAAGCCGTTGTACAACTTATTAATCAATACAAGGTTCATTTAACGGTTACCAAAGAACGTAAATCGGTATTGGGTGATTATCGGCATGCTGGCTTAGGGGCAAATCACAAAATTTCAGTCAATGGTAATTTAAATAAGTATGAAATTTTAATCACTTTATTACATGAGCTGGCTCATTTACTATGTTTTGAACAATATAGAAATAGAGTAGAAGCGCATGGAAAAGAATGGAAAAGCATTTATAGTGATTTACTAGCTGCATTCATTCGGAAGGAAATTTTTCCTGCTGATATCCAAAAAAGTTTACAAAAAACCCTGTTGAATCCAGCTGCTACTGCCAATGGGGAAACTGCATTATTGCTGGTGTTGCGCAAGCATGATACTTTTAAAAAAGAAGGACATGCTTTTGTAGCACATTTACCAGAAGGCACGATGTTTGAATCGTTAAAAGGGCGTTTATTTAGACGCGGTAAAAAACGTCGAATTCGAATTGAATGTGTTGAAGTAGCCACCGGACATGTTTATTCATTTAGTGCGCTTACCGAGGTAAAAGTAATCCAAGGGGTGTAATAAAAATGAAAATTAAACAACAATGCCCCTAATTAGGGGCATTGTTAAAAATCATAAGAGTGTTTTAATTTACATTTTATATTTTATAAAAATGAAAATTAAACAACAATGCCCCTAATTAGGGGCATTGTTAAAAATCATAAGAGTGTTTTAATTTACATTTTATATTTTATAAAAATGAAAATTAAAACTAAGCAACCGCTTGCTTCACTAGGTCAGCTGCTTCACTTAATAAAATTGCAGATTGAACTTTCAATCCACTTTCATCAATTAATTTTTTTGCTTCCACTGCATTGGTTCCTTGTAAACGAACAATGATGGGGATATTGATATTGCCTAATTTATTAAATGCTTCAATTACTCCTGCAGCAACACGATCGCAACGAACGATACCACCAAAGATGTTAATCAAAATTGCTTTTACATTTGGATCTTTCATGATAATTCTAAATCCTGCTTCCACGGTTTGTGCATTGGCGGAGCCTCCTACGTCTAAGAAGTTAGCTGGCTCACCACCACTTAACTTAATCATATCCATGGTTGCCATTGCTAAACCAGCGCCGTTCACCATACAACCCACGTTGCCATCTAGTTTTACAAAGTTTAAGTTGAATTCACCTGCTTCTACTTCGTTTGGATCTTCTTCTGTAACATCGCGCATTGCCAATAAATCAGGATGACGCAATAAAGCGTTGTCATCAATATTCATTTTACAATCCACGGCGATGATTTTATCATCAGCAGTTTTGAATAAGGGGTTAATCTCTAACATTGCACAGTCTAATCCAACGTATGCATGGTATAAATTAGTTACGAATTTCACGCAATTCTTCAAGGCTTCACCACTTAAACCTAAGTTGAAAGCAATTTTTCTTGCTTGGAATCCTTGTAATCCACCACCTGGGTGTACCCACTCTTTAAATATTTTTTCAGGAGTGTCATGTGCTACATCTTCGATGTTCATTCCTCCTTCGGTACTATACATGATCACATTCATTCCTTTTGTACGATCTAATAAAATGGATAAGTAAAACTCTTTCGTTGGCTGAGGGCCATCATAATAAACATCCTGTGCTACTAAAATTTGGGTCACTACCTTACCTGCCGGGCCAGTTTGTATGGTTACTAAAGTGCCCCCTAAAATATTTTTAGCAAATTTTTCGATGTCTTCAGTCGACTTGCCTACTGCAACTCCGCGTTGATCTGTGCCAACAATGGTGCCCTTGCCACGTCCACCTGCATGAATTTGTGCTTTTACTACAGCAAACTTATTGTTGGTTTCAGTTGCAATTTTTTGGTAAGCTGCAACAGCGTCTTCTACTTTTTTAACTGCGATCCCTTCTTGAACAGGGACATTGTACTTTTTTAGTAACTCTTTTGCTTGGTATTCGTGCAGGTTCATACTAGTGAAATTTTGGCGAATATACTTGATAAACGCCACAAAATCAGTCAAAAAAGGACCTAAATATCCCTAAAAATTATATTTTGTTGTTTAAACATTGATTTATAACTTTAGGGACTATTTTGAGGGTTATCTTTTTTATAGGATATTTATCAAAATTATTCAACAAACAAAAAAACAAAATATGAAAAAAATCATTTTATCAACGATGGTGCTTGCTTCAGTCGCATTATTGTCATTTGCACCTACAACCGGTAAAAACGATGTAACTATTTTTACAGTAGATGCAGCAAAAAGCAAAATTGATTTCACTGGTTCTAAAACAAGTGATTTTCATACAGGCTATTTTCCTGTAAAATCAGGCTCCATTAATGTGGAGGGAGGTAAATTAGTAGGGGGTACGTTTGTAATTGATGTTGCTGGTTTAAAAGTTACAGATGGTGCAGGTGTTGATTTAGCAAATCACTTAATTTCAGCTGCCTTTTTAGATGCGATGGTGTTTGGTCAATCTACTTTTACTATTAAAAGTGTAAATTATACAAGAGCTGACAGAGCAACTGTTGCTGGTGATTTAACTTTACGTGGAGTTAAGGCCCCAATCACTTTTACAACGTATATCAGAAGTGTTGATCCAGTTAAAGGTTTCTTTGCTGAAGCTTTCTTCCCATTAGACAGAACGGTATTTGGCGTAAAATATGGTGTTGGTAATATTGATACAGATGTGCAATTGGCGATTCACTTATATGGAAAATAAAAAGTGAGCTACTTATTAATTTTATACAAAAAGGCCTCCAATTGGGGGCCTTTTTAATGAGGGTGAGCGAAACCTTATCTAATGATTTGAATATTAAATCTCGTAACGTTCTTTCAAAATGTGCAAATGGTGCAGCGCATGGCCAAATAGGATAAAACCAATGGCATTTACTGAAATTGGTTTTCCACTTGCAGTGCCAATTTGTTTTAATTGCTCATCGGTAAAAGAGGCAAATAATAAATTAGTGGATTGTCTAACTACGCGCCACTCAATTAATAGGTCCTTCCAATTACGATGAACGGCCGTTCCATTAATTGCATATTCATTTTCATCGAATCCCAATAAGCTAGCTGGCTCTTTTCTTGCAATCGCTAATGCACGATATGCAAATATTCTTTCTGTATCTATGACATGCTGTAACATTTGCTTTATGGTCCATTTGCCTTCGCCGTAAGCAAAATTTACTTTTTCGGCAGGGATTGCAGCCCATGATTCAGTAATACGCTCATGGTATTGTTGTACTAAAATGGTATAGTCTTTTCCACTTGTATAATTAAGATAGGTTTGAAAAAAGGGACTGTATTCTGACGCACTAGGTCGAGGCATTGTTTGAGTTTTATGGTTGGTTAATGTGTACTTGTATTTTTAAGTAATTTGGTTTTTGTTATTTTCGAAGGTTGATATTTACTTGCCAATTGAATTGCTTTTTCAGCATTCACAATACCCCCTGCCGCAGCGATAGAGGATAGTGTTTTTGATTCTTCTTTTTCAGGATCTCCATAGGAAGTATTTTCATCCATTGGCTTCCATACTGTTCCCATAATTATTTTTTTTACATCTAGGGCACTCAGTGATGGATAATAAGATCGAATCATTGCTGCAATATGGCTTACGATCGGAGCAGCCATACTGGTGCCTTGTAAATAGCCATGATTTGTTTTTCCAGGTAGGGTAGAATAAATTTTATTTCCAGGAGAAAGTACATCTACAATTTTATAACCAAAATTGCTAAAGTCGGTTAATAGGCTATTGTTGATTGATTCGTCACTACTTGCAGCAACGGTTAGTACATTGCTTGCGGTATCATTTAATGCACTCGAATAAGGGGAAGGGAATACTGCTTTAACATTTAAGTCATAAGTTTCATTGCCTGCTGAATGAATCACCAACACGTCTTTGGAAGCGGCATATCGGATTGCATTGTCCACCCATAGTTGTTCAGGAGAAAATGATTTGCCAAAACTCATATTGATGATTTTTGCACCATTGTCCACCGCGTACCTTATTCCTAAAGCAACATCTTTATCATATTCATCTCCATCAGGAACGACTCTTACACCCATAATTTTAATAACAGGATAAAGTTTATTCACATTCCAACTTGAATCTGGAATACTGGCAACTAATCCAGCTACATGCGTACCATGTTTTGCATTGGGCCCTGTGATGTCATTGTTCCCATAATATTTATCTGCAAAATTTTCATAATGGTCTTTGACAATCTCTGCTCTAATAGGGGCAGGTGGTTCTGTTTTAGATTTTGCTGATTTTTCTTTTCCTTCAATGTATTCTTTTAATTCATTGACAATTTCTAAATAGGGCGATTCTTTATCAACACCTAAAATTTTGATTGTGCGCAGGTAAGCCATTTTTGCTTCAAGTGTATTGCGACCTTGGGGTTGAAATGATTCAAGTGTGACAACATTGAAATTAGAATCTTTGATTTCTGAAATAAGGGTATTGCCTAATTTTAGTATTGCTTTGTATGCAATACTAATATACCTTAAATTGGCTGCGTCCTCCTCTGAAAATTCAATTTCAGCGGCGGCTTGCTTCCACATTTCATATTGATTCCTTTGAACAGCATTTAACTTCGTTGCATCAATCGATTTGCCTTCATACAGTGTTTTGTATTTATGGTAAACCCTGGTTTTTTCAGCATCGGCTTTATCAATGTTTCTTCCGTCCTTACCTCCTAAAAAATTCCATCCATGTACGTCATCAACATACCCATTGCGGTCGTCATCTATTCCGTTATAAGCTATTTCTTTGCTGTTTGTCCATAGCTTGCTTTGTATTTCTATATGATTCGTATCGATACCTCCATCCATTACAGCAACAATAACAGGGGATGGTTGCTTATTTATTTTTGCGAGTTGTTGATAGGCTTGGTATAAACTAATCCCATGAACTTTATCTTTTGCATAGTCCTTCCAATGCCAATTTTGACTCGATACATTTTCTTGTCCAAAACTTACTATATAAATACAAAATACAGCGAGTAGGGATAATATGCTTTTCATAAAATTATAAATCAAATTGAATGCCTTGGGCTAAGGGCAAATTGTTGCTCCAATTAATGGTATTGGTTTGTCGACGCATATAGGCCTTCCATGCATCACTTCCACTTTCTCTACCACCGCCTGTTTCTTTTTCACCGCCAAAAGCGCCTCCAATTTCTGCACCACTGGTTCCAATATTTACATTGGCAATGCCACAATCACTTCCTTGAGCGGATAAAAATAATTCCGACTCTCTCATATTCAAAGTCATAATTGCCGATGACAATCCCTGTGGAACATTGTTTTGTATTTCGATGGCTTCCTCAATGGTTTTATACTTCATTACATATAAAATAGGCGCGAAGGTTTCATGTTGCACAATGGCATAGTTTGGCATCGCTGCTGCGATACAAGGTTTCACATAACACCCACTTTCATATCCAGCGCCTTCAATGACACCCCCTTCTACCAAAAATTGCCCTCCTTCTTTTTTACATGCTTCAATGCTTTGTAAATATAAATTCACTGCGTCTTTGTCAATTAATGGACCCATGTGATTTTTACTATCAAGCGGGTCACCGATTTTAATTTGTTGATACGCCTTGGTTAATTTAGCTACAAAATGATCATATACATTTTCATGTATGATTAATCGTCTTGTACTGGTACATCTTTGACCTGCTGTTCCTACTGCTCCAAACACGGCCCCAATTAAAGACATATCTAAGTCGGCATTTTCAGTAATGATAATCGCATTATTTCCGCCCAATTCTAAAATGGTTTTTCCGAGTCTTCCAGCAACCGCTTTGTTTAATTCTTTTCCCATTCGAGTAGAGCCGGTTGCAGACACCAAGGGGATGCGTGCATCATGACTCATCCATTCACCCACTTCACGACCTCCTTGAATTAAATTATTTACGCCTTCAGGTACTTTATTGTCTGCAAGAACTTTGGCTACAATATTTTGTATGGCATTACCACATAATGGTGTTTTTTCACTTGGCTTCCATACGGTTACATTTCCACATACCCATGCTAAAGCAGCATTCCAGCTCCAAACTGCGACAGGGAAATTAAAAGCTGAAATAATACCTACAATCCCCATTGGGTGCCATTGTTCATACATTCTATGCGAAGGTCTTTCACTATGCATGGTTAAACCATACAATTGTCTTGACAGGCCCACTGCAAAGTCGCAGATGTCAATCATCTCTTGCACTTCCCCTAATCCTTCCTGTAAACTTTTTCCCATTTCATAGCTTACCAATTGACCTAAAGCTTGTTTTTCTATACGCAGTGCATCGCCCAACTGTCTAACGACTTCACCTCTTTTGGGTGCTGGCCATTTTCTCCATGCTAAAAAAGCATTTTGTGCAGTTGCAATGACTGCTTCGTATGCTTCTTTATCCGTGGTGGTTACTGCACCAATTTTTTTGCCGTCCACAGGGGAAAAGCTATGGATGGGGGCACCTTTACTTTTTACGATGTTGACTCCTGTGGAAGTTCCTTCGTTTTCGGACAATAATTTCAATGCGTTTAAAAATTCCATAGTTATTTTTTTATTTTTTCAATAATGTTTGTTGTAGAAAAACCTTCCACAATAGGATTGATGATGACTTTACCGCCACCAGCAATAACTTCTTTTGCACCCACAATGGTTTCAATCGTGTAATCGCCTCCTTTTACAATAACATCAGGAAGTAATTCGGTAATTAACTCATAGGGCGTATCTTCTTCAAAAACAACAACGGCATCCACCATTGCTAAATTTGCTATAATCATTGCACGACTTTCGGTATTATTAATGGGGCGATCAGGCCCTTTTAATCGTTTAACACTGTCGTCACTATTTAATCCTACAATTAAATAATCCGCTTCTTTCGCTGCTTGGCCAATTGAAAATAAATGACCTGGATGTAAAATGTCAAAACAACCATTGGTAAAGGAAATTGTTTTCCCTGTTATTCTCCATGCGCTCATCATGGCTTTTAATTGCGGTACCGTCATGATTTTCTTTTCCATCCCTTCTATAAAACGCATATCAAGTTATTTTTTTATTGATGATAGGAAGTAACAATAAACTTGCTCCTCCAAGAATTAATAAAATAATAAACTGTGCAAACCATTGCACGGTTCCATTGGCTAGTCCTAGCGTATAACTAACCCCATTCAATTTTAATACCATGGCCATCAATAATGCATAAGCTCCAATTCCTCCAGGGGTGATAATCATGCCAATACTCGCAAAGGCCAAACAACTAATTGCAGTTGCAAAAGAACTGCCTGTACCTTCGGTACCAAATAATCCAATGTATGTTGCGAGTAAATACATGAACCAAATACCAAAGCTATATAAAAAGAAAAGGTTGTGTTTTTTTAGTTTGGTAGCACTAATTACACCTTCCCAAATTCCTGCTACAATATGCTTAATGTGATGAATCGTTTTTTGCAATTTGGTTTTAAATACCAATAGTAAAAGGAGGATCAAGCAAATAATGCCAATAACCGTATACAATAAATAATGGTTGTTAGACGTATTGGCTTGTTGTGCATTTTGCGTGTTTAGCTCGTTCCAGCCGGCTTGTATTACATCAAACTGCAATGTGAGTGCCAAAATAAAAACCACCCCTAAACTCAAAACATCAAAT
>CANKWR010000038.1 GCA_947487525.1 Bacteroidota bacterium | reverse complement strand
CGCTGGATCGGTTAAGTCATCCGCAGGTACATATACCGCTTGTACAGAGGTAATAGAACCATTTTTAGTGGAAGTAATACGCTCTTGCATCAATCCCATCTCAGTTGCCAATGTTGGTTGGTAACCTACCGCAGATGGCATACGACCTAATAAAGCCGATACCTCAGAACCTGCTTGCGTAAAACGGAAGATATTATCTACGAAGAATAAGATGTCCTTTCCTTTTCCTGTACCATCTCCATCACGGAAATATTCTGCAATGGTTAAACCACTTAAGGCAACACGCGCACGTGCTCCAGGAGGTTCATTCATTTGTCCGAAAACGAAGGTCGCTTTTGATTCTTTTAATTCTTCTAAGTTTACTTTACTTAAATCCCATCCACCTTCTTCCATGTTATGTTTGAAAGCATCACCATATTTCATGATACCTGCTTCAATCATTTCACGTAATAAGTCATTTCCTTCACGTGTTCTTTCACCTACACCCGCAAACACGGATAATCCACCGTGTCCTTTTGCGATATTGTTAATCAACTCTTGAATCAATACTGTTTTACCTACCCCCGCACCACCGAACAAACCAATCTTTCCCCCTTTTGCATAAGGCTCAATCAAGTCAATCACTTTAATGCCTGTAAATAAAATTTCAGTGGCAGTACTTAAGTCTTCAAACTTAGGAGCACAAGCATGAATTGCACGACCATTGGTTTTGTCTACTTGTGGTAAACCATCAATGGCGTCCCCTGTTACATTGAACAAACGACCATTGATTCCTTCACCAATTGGCATCGTGATGGCTCTACCTAAATCAATTACTTCCATTCCTCTTACTAAACCTTCGGTACCATCCATGGCAATAGCACGAACGCTATCTTCTCCAAGATGTTGTTGTACTTCAAGGACTAATTTTTCACCACCTGGTCTTGTAATTTCTAATGCGTTGTATATTTCAGGGAGCGCTTTCTGGTTAGGAAATTGCACGTCCACTACCGCACCAATAACTTGTTTGATTTTACCTGCTGTTGACATAATTTTCGGTTTCGGCTGCAAAGGTATGATTTTACCTCATTATTGCAAAAATTGTAGGTAGATAAAAGCTGCTAAAATTCCCCCAATAATGGGACCGACCACCGGAATGAAGGCGTAACCCCAATCACTGGGCCCTTTTCCCTTCATGGGGAGGATAAAATGCATGATTCTTGGCCCCAAATCCCGGGCTGGATTAAGTGCCCAACCTGTTGGCCCCCCGAGCCCAAAGCCGATTCCTGCCACCAAAATAGCCACTGGGAAGGCCGACATGGCCCCCATTTCGATCCCCGCAGGCTTTATGAAAAAGATACCCAATAAAAAAACACAGGTGGCTAAAGTCTCTACCAATAAATTGTGTTTTAAATTTCGAATGGAAGGACCCGTCGAAAAACAAGCCAATTGATCACTTGCACTTTCCGACTCGTTTAAATGCGGGTGATAAATTACCCAAACAATCAATGCACCAATCATCGCACCCAATAGTTGAGCAAGAATATAAGAAGGCACCAAACTCCAACTAAATTTTCCCGCTGTTGCAAGCGCAATAGTAACTGCTGGATTTAAATGTGCACCACTAATAGAACTGGTCATGTACACGCCCACAAAAACGGCAATCATCCATCCCAGGACTATCGAAATTAATCCCCCATTATTTCCTTTAGTTTTAGGGAGTACCACGTTGGCTACGACACCGTTTCCAATAACAATCACAATACAAGTGCCAAATAATTCTGCGATAAAAGGGGTCATTGTTTCCAGATTTTAGGTTGTATCAAAAATTTCAACAGTTTACTATTTTTTGAATGAGTGTAGTAGTTTATTCAATTACCAATGATTGGTTGCATTGATTGCGCGTTCCCAGCCTTTGATTTTTTGAATTCTTTGTGTTTCGTCCATTACGGGCGTAAATACTTGATCCACCATCCACTTGGACCTTAGCTCTTCTATATCTTTCCAAAAGCCAACTGCCAGTCCTGCTAAATACGCCGCCCCTAAAGCAGTAGTCTCTACCATGGTAGGGCGAATTACTTTGGTATGAACAATGTCACACTGAAATTGCATGAGTAAATTATTATGTGTTGCACCTCCATCCACCCTAAGTTCGGCAATAGGTATTCCAGCATCTGCCTCCATCGCTTTTAATAAATCATAACTTTGAAACGCAATGCTTTCTAAGGCAGCGCGCGCAATATGTGCAGCACTCGTCCCTCTTGTAATTCCTACAATCGTGCCCCTTGCATGCTGATTCCAATAAGGTGCTCCCAAGCCCGCAAAAGCTGGGACCAAATAAACGCCGTCGGTATGTTCAACTTGCTTGGCTAAATCTTCCACCTCCGAAGAATTACGAATTAAATGTAACCCATCTCTTAACCATTGTACCACCGCGCCGCCAATAAAAACGCTTCCTTCTAATGCATAATAGGTATGTCCATTTAATTGTAAAGCAATGGTCGTTAATAAATTATTTTTAGAGCTGACTGCTTTTTCTCCGGTATGCATTAACATAAAACATCCAGTCCCATAGGTATTTTTCACCATTCCAGGAGCAGTACACATTTGTCCAAACAAAGCAGCTTGTTGATCCCCAGCAATACCGGCAATGGGAATTTCATGATTGGTAAACAATTGATTCGTGTATCCATAAATTTCACTACTACTTTTAACTGTGGGCAAAATAGCTACTGGTATATCCAATAAGGTCAACAACTCCGCATCCCATTGTAATGTATGAATATTAAAAAGCATGGTCCTTGAAGCATTGGTCGCATCGGTAACATGCACTTGTCCATTGGTGAGTTTCCATACCAACCAAGTATCAATGGTGCCAAAACACAATTCCCCACGCTCCGCCATTGCTCTTGCACCTTCCACATGATCCAATATCCATTTGATTTTGGAGCCTGAGAAATAAGCATCAATAACCAATCCTGTTTTTTCTTGTACCATTGCTGCTTTCCCTTCCGCCTTTAATGCATCGCAAAAATCTGCTGTTCTTCGGTCCTGCCAAACAATGGCGTTATAGATAGGCAATCCTGTTTTTTTATTCCATACCACCGTGGTTTCTCTTTGATTGGTAATGCCAATGGCTGCGATATCCGTTAAAGCTAAATTTTGTTTACTGATGGCCTCGCTTGCGACCCCGATTTGGGTACTCCATATTTCCATGGCATCATGTTCTACCCATCCTGGTGCTGGAAAATGCTGTGTAAATTCTTTTTGCGCTATCCCATGAATTTGCCCTTGATGATCAAATAAAATGGCACGACTACTGGTGGTACCCTGATCAAAGGATAAGATAAATTTTGACATCACAATCGTTTATTAGATTGTAATATAAAAAAAGATATGCAGAAAAAGAAATGGGAATTATCTTCTACTTCTCAACCATGACTCTGGATCAAGAAAGGATCCTTTGTCATTGCTAATCATAAAGAGCAAAGCGCCCTCTCCTTCTAAATTAATACCGGATCTTCCTAGTAAAGTTCCTGCCCTTACTTCTTGACCTACAGAAACATTAATACTACTCAAATGGGTATAGGTAGAAAAATATTTTCCATGTTGCACAAATACGGTTAAATCACCATTAATATCGCCCGTATATTTTACCACTCCATTGGCAATACTTTTTACAGAAGAACCTTTGGGCACTGCCACTTCAATTCCATCGCTTTTTCTATTCAATTTAGTTCCAGGAATATTTTCAACCCCAAAATGCACAAATACATTTCCTCTATCTACAGGCCATGGCAGGCCTCCTTTACTATTTTCAATTGAAATGGAAGCTTCTCTTCCCTCCTCGGTTGTTTCCAATGCCGAATAGGGGCGATTGCCTGAAGTATTGGTCATGCCTCCTTCTACGGAGCTTACTTTACCTCCATTTTTTACATTGGGCTTAGCCCCTGTATTGGTCTTGGAAGTATTGGTGTTATTATTATTTACGGTGGAGGAAACATCGGACTTTGCCTTTGCAGTTGCTGCATCGTTGGCCGCTTTTATTTTTGCCAATCGATCTTTTTCCTTTTTTTCTGCCTCTAAAGTTTCTCTTCTAATAATGGTCAACAAAGCTGACTGCATTTTTTTTCTTTGCGCTTCCTTTTGTTTTAATTGAGCAGTTACTTCCTTTTCTTTACCCTTTAATTGCGTAATAATTTTATCCTGCTCTTTTCGATCATCTACCAAAACTTTAAGTTGGTCATTTTGAACAGTCAAGGTTTTTAAACGATCTGTTTTATTGAAACTAAGCTGTCCTATTTTGTCATTCAAATCTTTTTGAGACATTGAAATTGCCCTGGCTTGTGCTTCTCTAGTTTGTCGATAACTTTTTAAATAAGTGATTCTTTTTACAGCGTCATTGAAACTATTCGCAGAAAATAAAAAGTTTAAATATTCATACCCACTTCTGCTTTTATACGCAAAAATGATGCTTTTTTCATACCTACTTTTTAAAGTATCTAAATCGCCGTTTAGCTTTCGAACATCCTTTTGATTATTTACAATAGCTGCGTCAATGATCGAAACTTGTTTAGCGATACTATTCACCAAGGCTTCTCTTTTAGCAATTTTATTTTTAATGACACTCAATTGTGCCAAAGTAGTTTTCTTATTTTTCTGAATTTGATTTTTTAATTGATTCAGTTCATCAAGTTCTTTTCTAAGTTTTTGTTCCTGCTTTTGCAATTCGTCTCTGGTCACATTGGACTGCGCAACTGAGGTCAACCAAAAACTAAAACACAATAAAAATAATATCGAAATCCTTTTTGTCATAAACTATTTTATTTCCTCTAAACTATCTTCTTTTCCCCGGCTTGGGCATCACAAAGTTATATTTTAAAGGCTCATTAAAAGAAAATTCCTTGATTTCCATATGAATCTCAAATCTAGATTGAGAGGCAATGGCAATATCCCTGTTCAAAGGGAATTGATATTGTTGAACAAGGGTATGGTTATAATAAGTGATATCGCAGGTCCGCTGTTGGTGTATGTTGATATCATCCAATTTCAAATGAAGTACTTTTTGGTTATCCTCGCTCAAGCTAATCAAATTCTTAAATAAAGTGCCGATTAACCCAATTTGCAATTTATTATTGTTCACTTTATAATTTACAATATTAACATGATCCATAAATATTGGATTCCCCACTAACAAATCCTCAATAGTAGCATAAGAGAATGGTATTTTAAGCAGTTCTTGTAAATAAGACAAAGGCTTTTTTTCTTGTTTCTTTGTTAATGGATAAGCCAGAAAAACACTGTCTTGGGTAATAATTGCTTTGAGTCCAATCACCCCCATGGTACCTCTCACAATGATATAGATTGCTTTCCCTTTTTCAATACTAATATTCGCAATTAAAGCATCTGATTTATCTACGGTTTCGTATTCCACTTTTACCTTCGCATTTAAAGTAGTAAAAGTTATTTTTTCATTGACAATTTTATCAATCAAATTTTTTACAATCAAGCCTGAATCTACTTTCGCCGCTTCAATCATTGATTGTTGATTTGCTGAATCCTTACTTGTCAATGCATTTTGAATAACCTGCACCTTTCTTGAAGTAGCGCAGGAAGCAAACACCAAAATCAAAATAGCTAAATATAAAAATCTTGCGTTCATTCAATTATTGTTTTCCGGTATGACCAAAACCACCCTCACCTCGCTCGGTGGTTTCAAGTTGTTGTACTAATTCCCAATTTACTTTTTCTACTTTTTGAAAAACCATTTGTGCAATTCTATCTCCATCCTGAATGGTTTGCACCTCCTCCGATAAATTAATTAGAATTACTTTTATTTCCCCTCTATAATCTGCATCAATGGTGCCCGGGGTATTTAAACAGGTAATGCCTTGTTTAATTGCCAAACCACTTCTTGGCCTTACTTGTACTTCCATGTTTTCAGGAATGGCCATATATAAACCCGTGGGTACTAATACTCTTTCCATTGGATTCATTAAAATTGGGGCAGGTAGAAAAGCACGAATGTCCATTCCAGAAGAACCGGATGTTGCATATGCCGGCAGCGAATGATGGCTTTTGTTGACAATTTTTACCTTTTGTTGCATGGTGAACAAAAATAGGCAAAAACAAAGGAAATATGACTACCTCTATTGGGATTTAACAATGCTTCAATTAAAAAAAGAAGATACTGCCAAATCGAAGTGTATTAGAGAGCGGGTTTTTGGTAAATCCACCACCCGATGGCACCAAGTAACTAATATTAAATTTAGACTGCTGATACTTGAAACTCGTTCCTAAAGTAAAATATTGCATATTCCCTAAATTCTTATTGTTGTCCAAGAAATACCCGCCTCTTAAATAAAATTTGTCAATATAATTATACTCCGCACCCACTGAAATTTTCAATGATTCTGAAAAAGGCATCCCATATTTAGCAGAAAAAGAATTGAAATAACTGCTCAAAACAGATTGATTAAAATAACTACTAACTGCTTCGGCATTGCTATTGTCCGGACTCGCAGGCACCATTAATCGGTTTACATCTATACCAAACTCAATTGAATTGTCTGGATCAATTTTGTTTAAGTAACCAACCCCCAATCCAATATTCGCTGGTATAAAATATTTGTTTTTTGTTTCATTGGAATAGCTAATCTTACCCCCCATATTGGAAAGCAATAACCCAGCATGAAAACCTTGCAAGTCAAGGTTTTGCTTGTAAAACATACTTAAATCTCCTGAAATGGTATTCCCTGCTTTGTAATTAATGGCAGAGGTCCCAAAAGCGCCAGTGACTAATCGAGAATGAATATACCTTAATGTTGCCCCAATGCTAAGTTTATCATTTAACAATAAACTATACCCAATATCATAACTAAATTCGGAAGGTCTTTGAGAAGGTAAAGTGGTTAAGCCTGACTCATCGGTGAAATCAATATTCCCTAGACTAAAAAAACGAAGGGAGGTGTTAAACGTACTTTGTTCCGTTAATTGTTTATAATAACCCGCACTTGCCAAATACACATCACTCAATCCTAAATCCTTTAGCCAAGGAGTGTAATTAATTAAGAATCCTTTAGGCTCATTTAAATAAGTAAGCTTTGCTGTATTGCCAAATAAGTCATTTGCTTCTGGCGTCATCCCCAATGATAAATTTCCCATTCCCCCTGAACGTGCATCAGGCGAAATCATCATAAAAGGAACAGCGGTACTTTGTAATTTCAACGAAGTGGTTTGTGCTTTTATGGATGAATTGATTGCCAATAAAAGAAGGGCAATAAAAATAGATTTAATCTTATAAGGGTTCATTGATCAATGGAATTGATAGGTTATAAAGATAGTCAATGGAGGTAAATATATTATAGTTTGATAAAAGAATTCGCTAAAAAAGAAGTTCCAGAATTACTTTTAACAGTTATTTTGTAAAAATAGACGCCAGGTTGTAATGCAGTACCAGTATTGGTAATCCCATTCCAATCGATAAACACTTTAGTGGCGGTATTTTTAAATTGCCTAGCATAACTGAACTGGGATTGTCCTTTTTGATCATAAATTTCTAGTAGCAAGTCTAATTCTTTGTCCACCTGATTCGTTTCAAAGCCAAATTTAGTTTGCGTTATAAATGGATTCGGGAAGTTAAATGGTTTTATATTTTGCAGGCCCGAAAGCTTGGGCACTTCAAACAATAAAGTATCCTTACTTCCATTTCCAAGTAAATCCCAAGCCTTGATAACGAGTAGATGTTTGCCATCTGTAAACTGGGGTAAGGAAGCCACTACTTTGCCTGATTGATAAGTATCCATATCGGCAGTAAAATATTTATTAAGTACCAATGGAATGGGATTATTGTCCATATACACCACTAAGTCATGGCCAAGTGCATTGCCAGAGGTTTGAATGCCTGAACTATCCATAAGGGATATAAATAAAGTAGCATTGGGTGCCGACCATCCCCCCGCTTTAAAATAGGCATCATTCAAGTAGGCCTTTATTGTAGGACCTACTTTATCCCCTTGAATAAGGCTTGTATTGGGCTTTACAAAAATGGAGTCGTATACTTGAATGGCACTGTTGACGCCACTTACCGCTGCCAATTTAATTTTGATCGGGTTTGTTACATTGGATACTTGGGCAGGTAAAATAAAGCCTATTGTAAACAATCCATTCACTACACTCGCCTTTCCTTTAAATAAAATATTTTCCTGCACATCCACTGGAACAGCCATACTGGTTGACTGATTTGCCAAGGTCCGTTTTTGCTTTACCGCATCATAAATAATCAATTCTAGTGTTCCATTAAAATCTCCTTTTACTGCATTTCCTACTTTCACTTGTCCTTGTAATTGATATTTATTGCCTGACAACAAACTGTCTTTCCCGGTAAATAATTGCCCATTGATTTGGGAAATATGTACTTGATAATTAGGCCTACTTAAACGCAGTGCAGGATCCCCAATAATATTAAATTTGAAATCATTCACCTTATCTCCACCCTGCGCCCAATTACTATTTTTTGCTTTTTGCAAGGCTTGGCCAATGGAATTCAACTTGCCCGATGCATCACTCACTAGTAGTTGTTGGACAAACAAATCATTGATTTGTCTATTACTAAAAGCAAACACCAATCTATTGGCTGCCACTAGTCCAATGACCCCATTGGCATTTTTCATAAATGCATCCCAGGCAATTGGGCTCAATGAAGGCTGATCATAGGGAGCAAAATTACAGGAGGCGGTAACCAATAAAGGAAGCTTATCTCGATTGGCCCAGCTATCCAATTGGCTTTGTGCAATAATAGCTTCCTCGGCAAGCCTTAAATAATTGCCGTGGCCCGTGTAATTCAGCATTAAACTGCCCTCTTGAATAGCTTGTTGTAAAGCATTATTGGCAAGCGGGAAACTGTTTCCTGAAGTGGAGGAAACTGCGAGAAATAAATCTAAATATATTTTATTGTGGTCCCAGAAAGAGGTTTTTGTTTGTACATTTTGTACAATAGATTCTGCATCCTGTAAATGCAAATTATAGTCGCCATCATCCGCAATCCAAGTAATATTATTTTCCCAGGCACCCCCTACTTTATTGGATTGATAACGGATCAATTTTGTAATGGCGGTATCTGCTTCCGCAATTGTTCGTGCAGGAATACGCCCCACTGCCATGGATAAATTTCCTATAGTCCCATACGCATTGATATCCGCACCCGTATTTAAAATAGAAAAGAAATCGTCCGTTGAAAAACTGGACAAGATCGAAGTGGCGTTATCATTTTCATATACGGGTAATTCAAAATCTAGTCTTAATTTTTTCGTGTTAAAATTCCCCATTCCAAGAAGCAATACATATTCAGGCTTGGGAGCATTGATCGCTGTTGCTCTATTAGAAAGGTATTTCAAAAAATTTCGAATGGCAATGGGGGAAGCCTGCCCTCCCGAAAAGTCATTGTATAATTCACGGGCATCTACTACTATTGTTTTTCTGGCAAAATTGGATTGCTGAAATTGTTGGTACTTTTTGGCCTGCGCTAAATAAGCAGGTGCAGCAACAATAATATAATTTACACTGTCAATAGTGTTTACGGTGTTTTGATTCGGGATAGGCCCCCCAATAACAGGTGTTTCAAAAGCATTGTTTTTAGTTGCAAAAAACAAGCAAGTGGAGTCGGTCTTTTGTAAAAAACTTCCCTTTCCATTGGACAACCATTGAGTGGTGATTTCAGCTGGATTTTCGGCATTGGTTACATTCCAAACAACCACCGATGCGTCGCCGTTTTGCAGATTGCATTTTACAATGTTCCCATAATGAATCCCCTCCTCTATGCCAAAAGCAAAGCTACTATCCTGCCAAAATCCAATTTGCTTATTGGCCGTTAATTCAACGTAGTCAATCCATCCCGTAGCGGTTGCATTTGGACTATTATAACTCAATTTTAAAGTGGATTTACTTGGCCAAGCAGCATTTGAATTTATGAAAAAACGGTCGGATGCTTCTTTAGCAATATCATCAAATAAATACCCTGTAACGGGAGGCAATAAAGAACTTTGTTGAAACTGATCGTTCCAATAAAAGTCAAATTGACTATTGCTTTGGTAATTGGTAGCCGCAACATGGGTATTGCATTGTATCCAGCCTACATTGCCCATGGACTGTGTATTATAGGAAATTTGAATCGCGGGCTGCTTCCCGACCCCTGTTCCCATGGGCAACCCAAAAAAAGTCTTACCACTATTTAACAAGGAAACACTGTCTATTTCATATAAAAAGTGTTGGGTAAAATAATCTCTATCTTCTACATGGGCAGATTGCAAATTTTGATTTGGAATTCTTTTTCCATTATTGCCAATGGTAATAAAGTAATTCGATTCGGGAATAGGAATATTTTTACTGTGGCTTGATACTTTTGTTAAGGAATCATATTTCCATTGAACCGGTCCTACTGCATAAAATAAAATATAATCCGACTCGTCAATTTTGCCATCTCCTCCATCCACTACTTTAATTGAATTTTCAACCAATCCCATCAAAGGCGTGGAAGGTACTTTTTCCTGCAACCCTCTTTGAGGATAATTGAATAGCTGAAGCTGTGATGCAACCATCGGCAAATCAAAACCCATGGAGCGAATTTGAGCACCTGTTAATTTGTAAATTCCTTGTTTGTTAGTGGACAGTTTCGCCCACTTGCCCACTGCAAAAGGGCTGTTTTGGGCCACAATACAGGTAGAAAATGTTAAAAAAAACAATAAATTAATGCGCTTTGCCCAATTCATGCACTAAAATTAGGATTTTAGTAACATAAGTTTATGCGTTTGTGGTGTTTAAATAACTAAAAAACGAACTATATTCGCAAAAGCATTTTATTTGAACTAGAATAAATTTTTTATATGAATTTTTTAAACAGTATTTTATTGTTCTTCGCGGTACTTTTAGTAGGGCCTACTTTTTTAGCGAACTCCGAAAATAAACAAGCTGCTGCTATCGAATTAGCGGCTAAAAAAGATGACCCATACAAGGACATGATATTGGTAAGAGGAGGTACATTCACCTTTGGTATGAACAACGAGGATGTTATGGGTGACTGGAACAATCTTCAAACCAGAAAAACAGTAAGCTCTTTTAGAATTGACAAATACGAAGTAAGCAATAAAAAATATAGAGACTATACCCATTGGTTAGAAAATTTGGCTAATGATACTGCTGTAAAAGATACTAAAGATAAAGGTCTTTACAAGCAATTGGCCATTAAAGCATTACCAGACACTTCTGTTTGGAAGGAAGCTTTAGGGTATAACGACCCAATGGTGGAAGGTTATTTCAGAGCTAAAGCATTTAATGACTATCCAGTAGTGGGTGTTACTTGGACACAAGCCAATAATTATTGCAGATGGAGAACGGACAGGGCCAATGAAAAGACCTTAATTAATTTTGGCTATATAAAAAAGAATCAAAAATATGTAGGTAAAATTGTAGGCATTGATAAATTAGACACTTCTTTGACAAATAAAGTAGTTAAGAAAAGAGTTAAGTCGGACGATGAATACATAGTAACCCCAGAGTTCCGTTTACCAACAGAAGCTGAGTGGGAATATGCTGCCAAAGTTTCTACCATGAAAAATGCGGCCACTAATTTCCGTCAACCTAAATCTGGCGCAAATGCAGTGCACAATAAATCTAGCTTAGCAGCTACGGATTCTCCTTATCCTTGGGGTGGCAACGGTGTTGATAATTTAAGAAGCACAAAAAAAGGAAAGCAGGGAATGTATATGGCTAATTTTAAGTCAGGTACAGGTGATTATATGGGGATGGTAGGTTACAAAAATGATGGCGCAGGTTACCCATCCAGCGTAAATAGTTTCATGCAAAACAGCCTTGGATTATACAATATGAGTGGCAACGTAAATGAGTGGGTGGCGGACGTTTACCGTCCTTTAAGCAGTGTGGATATGGATGATTTAAATCCATTCAGAAGAGACAGTACTTTGGATGGTGATGATAATAAAACCTCCTTATACGATGCTGAAAATACTTTAATCTCCAATAAATCAAGGGTGATTAAAGGGGGCAGCTGGAAGGATCGTCCTTATTGGTTAAATGTAGGTACCAGAAGACCCATGGATTTTGACAAAGCTTCAAGCACTTTAGGATTTAGATGCGTTTCCTCTGCATTTGGATATGATGCTGCAAGTGAATCAGCAGAAAGTACAACTCCATGGTGGAAAAGACTATTTAAAAAATAAGTCAATGAAATTACGCATTGGCTCAGGCATTGATTTTCATCAATTAGTAGAAGGTCGTGACTTATGGATTGGTGGTATTAAAATACCGCACACCAAAGGGGCACTTGGCCATAGTGATGCCGATGTTTTATTACATGCAATATGCGATGCCCTTTTGGGTGCACTTAGCTTAGGAGATATAGGAACGCATTTCCCCGACACCGACAATGCATACAAAAACATTGACAGTAAAATATTATTAGCACGCACTTACGATTTAATTACGGAACAAGGATATCAAATTGTAAATATTGATGCCACCTTATGTCTTGAAGCACCAAAAATTAAACCTTATGTATTCGCAATGCAATCCTGTATTGCGGACATTCTAAAAATAGGCGATAAAGATATTTCCATCAAAGCAACCACCACTGAAACCATGGGTTTTACAGGTCGAGGAGAAGGGCTAGTGGCTACGGCAACCTGTTTGCTTAGTTCGATAAATAGTTAATCCTTTTATAATGAAGCTTTCTTCCATTTCATTTTTGTATGAGCTATACAAGCAACATCCACAAATACAAACGGACACCAGAAAACTTAAATTGGGCGACTTATACTTTGCATTAAAAGGGCCCAACTTCAATGGAAATGTTTTTGCTTTATCGGCACTTGAAAACGGAGCGAGTTATGCCATTGTTGATGAACCCATCCCCCATAGTGAAGCTGTTGACCATCGAATTCTGCAAGTAGCGGATGTGCTAACCACTTTACAAGCACTCGCTAAACATCATCGCGAACAATTTACAATACCTTTTATCGGCATCACAGGGAGCAATGGAAAAACAACTACCAAAGAACTTGTGTATGCGGTATTAGCGAGTCATTATACCACCTATACCACCCAAGGAAATTTAAACAATCATATTGGCGTTCCACTTACCTTATTAAGTATTGGACAGGATGCTCAAATGGCAGTGATTGAAATGGGCGCAAATCATTTACATGAAATTGAAGGGTACTGCCAATATGCAAAACCCAATTACGGCCTGATTACCAATTGTGGTAAAGCACATTTAGAAGGTTTTGGTTCTGAAGCCGGTGTGAAAAAAGGAAAGGGCGAATTGTTTGACTTTTTAAGCACCCATAATGGCACTGCTTTTGTGATGAGTGATTTTGATTATTTAAATACCCTGTCCGCAGCTATTTCAAATGTAATTACCTACGGTACAACATCGGGCAGTATTCAAGCAACTCCTGCAACGGTGAATGGATTTTTACAAGTAAACTTTACCAAGGGTACCCCATTTGAAAGTATACAAACACAATTAGTGGGTGAATATAATTTACCTAATATTTTAGCTGCTGTAAGTATTGGCTTGCATTTTAATGTGCCCGCCGATAAAATAAAATCTGCCATCGAAAATTATGCGCCTACCAATAGTCGTTCTCAATTACTAAAATGGAAAGGCAATGATGTTATTTTAGATGCCTACAATGCCAACCCCAGCAGTATGCAATTGGCTATTGAAAATTTTGCTAAATTAAATGCAGCACATAAAATTGTATGCATTGGTGCAATGAAAGAATTGGGCAATACAAGTTTGTCCGAGCATCAAGCACTGATCCAATTATTGGAAAAATATACATGGGATCATGTTGTATTGGTAGGAGGAGATTTTGAAAATTGTACACACCCCTATACATTTTTTAAAGACGCCTTGGAGGCGAAAACATGGCTGCAAGCACAAAACTTGACCAACAGCGCAATTTTGGTAAAAGGATCCAGGGGCATTAAAATGGAACAAGTTTTGGAGGCATAAGCACCCCTTGCTTTTTTTTAATACCTTTGCGCCATGACCAAGAATATTTTCACGAGTGTATTGAGTAATAAATGCCCTAGATGCAGGGAAGGCAAATTGTTTGTAAGCAAAAATGCCTATGATTTAGCTAACATCACCAAAATGAATGAACACTGTCCGATGTGCGGACAACCTACTGAAATTGAGGTAGGTTTTTATGTAGGAACAGGTTATGTTAGTTATGCATTAACGGTTGCCTATTTTGTTTCAAGTTTTGTTGCATGGAAAGTGCTTATTGGAATGACCTTTGACTTGGACGACAATCGAATACTTTATTGGTTATTTAGTGCTATTGCATTGGTGATATTACTACAACCCATTTTTATGCGTTTGTCCAGATCCATTTGGATTGCCATGTTTGTTTCTTATAACAATAATTGGAAGAACGAACCTTTGGAATACAATGAAAGAATGGACGACAAACATAAAGAAATTTCTTAAACTTCCTTATGTTTATCGTTCCTGCTCACTTTACTTTTTCAAGTTGATAGTACTTTCATATCGAACTCCATTACTAAGTTCAGTAAAATACAATGTAGCAGTTGTAGCAGTTAAGGTAAGCGTATATGTTTGCTGGGAATTTACTATGTTACCGTTAATAGGTGATATGGTGGTGAATTCAATCGTTACTGTGTTGCCACTAATAGTATACTCTAATGTGTCTTCTATCCCGTCTACAAAATATTCTAGAATCCCATTGGATTTAAAATCAAAATAATCTGCAGGTAGGCCTATATAGGTGTCACTCGATGTACCAAGTTTTGATATCGAGCTAGCCACTTTCCATTTCCCAACCAAGGTTGGCTTTGCCGAATCTTTACTGCATGAGCTAATGGCAATAGTTGCCAATAACATTGTAAATAATAATAATTTTTTCATCATCGTTTTGCCTTACTCTTTTGGTTTTTCAGATACACCCCGTTTAAATGGTTGCTGGTCTCCATTGCATGACTTTGTCCTAAAAATCATAGCTATTGTGGGGGAAACAGAAATAACTTAAGTAAATGTATGATTAAATTAATTAATATTTTTTTAGCAATAAAATACATATCGCTCAGAATGCCACTTCTCTTTGTTCAATGGCTTCCCCTATTTTGCTCTTTTACCAAAGCCTTTCAGATAATTCGGATGGACGACTTCACTGTGTTCGCCGTCATCCCAAATCGAGCTCTTTTACCAAAATATTTCAGACAATTCGGATGGACGACTTCACTGTGTTCGCCGTCATCCCAAATCGAGCTCTTTTACCAAAATATTTCAGACAATTCGGATGGACGACTTCACTGTGTTCGTCGTCATCCCAAATCGAGCTCTTTTACCAAAGCCTTTCAGAATCAAACTTCGTTTGCTTCTGTCTTTTATGCTTTTCGTCTGCTTTCACAAGCAAGCTTGCGACGCAGTCTTAAAGCATAAAAGCCTGTCACATTGTGACAGGCTTTGCAGAGAGGAAGGGATTCGAACCCTCGATACGTTGCCGCATACACGCTTTCCAAGCGTGCTCCTTAAACCACTCGGACACCTCTCTATTGGGATTGCAAATGTAAGACAAAATATGGGAATTAAGGCAACCCCAATCTCGCTAAGTAACCCGCTTTCACTCAAATAACTAATTACACAATAAATGTAATATTTAAAGTATTTTTAAACTTATAAATAAAGAAACTATGAATTTTATTGAAAAAATAAAGCTTCGACATAGGGCATTGAAATATAAAAACAGAGACGACAAAGGGGGCATCGCCTATATTAATGAGGCTGTAAAAAATGGCGACACCGTATTAGACATTGGCGCACATAAAGGAGGTTACTTATATTTTATGCAACAATCGGTGGGTGCGAAAGGGCAAATTCATGCTTTCGAACCTCAATCCCTATTGTATGCTTATTTGGTAAAAATGAAACCCATTATGCATTGGGACAATGTGACCATTAACAATATTGCATTGTCTGATAACGATTCCACTGCTACCCTTTATATCCCATCCAATTTAACTGGACAATCCTCCTCTCCTAGTGCCACCATTTATGAGCAACACAATTTAGGCGCAGTTACCAAAACTGAAACGGTATATACTACCTCAATGGACCAATACTGTGAAAAGCACCAAATCAAACCCGATGTTTTAAAAATTGATGTGGAAGGAAATGAATTAAAAGTATTTAAAGGGGCTATTCAAATTTTACAAAAATACAAGCCTAAAATAATTGTTGAAATCGAGGCGGTGCATGTAGGTCAAGAAAGAGTATTAGAAACCATTGCATTTTTAACACAGTTAGGTTACCGTGGAAAGTTTATTTGTGGTACTGCCCAATTACCGATTGCTGAATTTACTTTTGAACAATACCAAAACTTGGAAAACAAAGCACAGTATTCGAATAATTTTATTTTCGAGTAGCTTTTCAATTCGAAGGCTTTTAGATCCCAAACAACTTTTCAGCATTGGCAGTAGTAATTGCTGCAATCTCATGCAAAGGCATTCCTTTTATTTCGGCTAATTTTTTTGCCACTTCTAGCATAAAGGCGGGCTCATTTCTTTTACCTCTATAAGGGACAGGGGGTAAATAAGGGGCATCTGTTTCTAAAAACAAATACTCCATTGGAATTTCTTTTATCGCTTCTGCCACACCGGCATTTTTATAAGTAAGTACACCCCCAAGTCCTAGGTAAAACCCCATATCAATGATTTGCTGCGCCGACTCCTTGCTTCCGCTAAAACAATGAAATGCACCGCGTAATCCTTTTTTGGCAAATGGCTTCACTGCTTCAATGGTTTCTCCCATGGCATTCCGTGTATGAATGACAATGGGTGTATTGTAATCAATGGCCCATTGCATTTGAATTTCAAAGGCCTTGTATTGTTGTTCCGTGAATGTTTTGTCCCAATAAAAATCCAATCCAATCTCTCCAATGGCTACAAATTTTCGTTTTGCTAGCCATTGTTCGACAATAACTAATTCTGCAACATAATTTTCTTTCACATAACAAGGGTGCAAACCCATCATGGCAATACACTGATTAGGATATTGGGTTTCCAAAAACAACATAGGGTCGATACAAGTACTGTCAATACCCGGCATCAAAATTTTATCTATCCCATTAGATTGCGCATTTTTTAAAATAGCTTCTATTTCAGATAAGATGGTATCGTCGTAAATGTGGGCATGAGTGTCTATAAATCGCATAAAGGCTGCTTGTACTTGCAAAAAAAAGGTTTTTTTTTCACCCTACATACTAAAACTATTTATTTCGACGTTTTATTCCTCGGACGATAGGTCTTATTAGTACAGACTTTATCTTTTTGTTTTTTATAGGGTACGGATTATACAGGCCGAGGTTTCTACCTTGGCCTTCTTTTTCCCCTCATTTCAAGACAAAACAGTTAAGGAATGCATTCAAATCGAAATCCCTGTTTGGAAAAATAGTCCAAAACCATGGGCAATGCGATGGACATTCTATCCCATGCTTTTTGACTATCATGAAATACAATAATGGATCCAGGTTGAGTATGTTTAATTACGTTGCGCGCACAATCTTCTCCTTTTAATTGCACATCAAAATCGGCACTCAATACATCCCACATGATTATTTTGTTGGGTAACTGCGTTGAATTGGTCAATCGGCGAATTTGATGTTGCGTAATACGCCCATAAGGGGGTCTAAATAAATTGCTGTCAATTAAATTAGCCGCATCTTGTATATTATCGATATAATGGTTTGTTTCCGTTTTCCATCCATTTAAATGGTCATAAGTATGGTTCCCCACTTGATGCCCTTCCTGCAAAATGGACTCATATATATTGGGGTGTTTGAGTACATTATTACCAATGCAAAAAAAAGTAGCTTTTGCATCGTAGTTTTTCAATGTTGTTAAAACAAAAGGGGTTGCTGTTGGATGTGGACCATCATCAAAACTTAAATAAATCACCTTTTCCTTGGAGGGTATTCTCCAAGTACATTTTGGATAAAATGCACGCAGCCAAAAAGGGGTTTTAATCAAATACATATCCAAAGATAAATAGTTCTTTTGCCCGTTTGGATATTATCTTTGTAAAAATGAAGTAAAGTATGGATGCAAAGGTTAGAGTTCGATTTGCCCCCTCTCCCACAGGCGGTTTACATTTGGGAGGTGTTAGAACCGTTTTATTCAATTATTTATTTGCCAAACACAATAACGGAGAATTTATTCTAAGGATTGAGGACACGGATCAAACCCGATTTGTGCCAGGAGCAGAACAATATATTCAAGACACTTTGGCTTGGTGTGGATTGGTGCCTGACGAAAGCCCATTGCATGGTGGCCCTTATGGACCTTATCGCCAAAGCGAACGCAAGCCCCTGTATCAACAATATGCCGATCAGTTAATTGCCCAAGGCAATGCTTATTATGCATTTGATACCCCGGAGGATTTAGACGCCAAGCGAAAAGAAGTGCCCAATTTTCAATACAGTCTTGCCCATCGTATGGAAATGAAAAACGCATTGTCCCTATCCAAAGAAGCGGTGGCTGAATTATTGAAAAATAATACCCCACATGTCATTCGAATTAAAGTGCCTGATAATGAGGAAGTGAGTTTGGAAGATGTGATTAGAGGCCATGTCAGTTTTGATACCAATATGGTGGATGATAAGGTTTTATTAAAAGCCGATGGCATGCCAACCTATCACTTGGCTGTGGTAGTGGACGATCATTTAATGAAAATTACCCATGCTTTTAGAGGAGAGGAATGGTTGCCAAGCGCGCCTGTGCACGTTTTATTGTGGAAGTATTTATTTGGTTTGGATAAAATGCCCAAGTGGGCACATCTTCCTTTAATATTAAAACCAGACGGCAATGGAAAATTAAGTAAGCGAGACGGAGAACGTTTAGGCTTTCCTGTTTTTGCAATGGATTGGTTTGACCCGAATACCAACACTAAGACCATTGGATTTAAAGAACGCGGATTTGTGCCCGAAGCCTTTGTGAACTTATTGGCGATGCTTGGATGGAATGATGGAACCGATAAAGAAATATATACCATCAATGAATTGATTGCTGGATTTTCATTGGACAGAGTGCATAAAGGCGGCGCTAAATTTGATTACGAAAAAGCAAAGTGGTTTAATGGCGAGTGGATTAAGAAAATGGAGAATGAAAAATTAGCTGCTTTAGTGCAACCCTATTTTGACAAAGAAGGAATAGATGTTCATGATCCAGCTTATTTAGTTAAGGTCATTGGATTGGTCAAAGAACGTTGTACTTTATTGCCTGATTTTATAACACAGTCCAGCTTTTATTTTAAAGCGCCCACCCAAATTGATACCGCAAGTATTGCTCCAAAATGGGACGCTACAAAAAGTGCATTCTTTACGGAGTTGGCAAATGAATACAGTAATAAAGTAGCAAACGGGATCAATACCCTTCCTGCAACTGAATTAGAAACCGAGTTTAAAGCATTAGTGACCAAGCAAGAATTAAAGCCAGGCGAATTAATGTTGCCGTTTAGAATAATGTTGGTGGGGGGTAAATTTGGACCTGGTGTTTTTGAAATTGTGGAAGCCATTGAACTAAAAGATACCATTGCAAGAATTCAGCATAGCTTGCAATTATTATCATAGAATTGCTGTAACTTGTATATACTAAGCATGCTAAAATAAATCCGAATGAGCGCAGAGAAACCAATTAGAGTATTAGTAGCAAAAGTAGGCCTTGATGGCCATGACCGAGGTGCCAAAGTAATTGCTTCAGCATTGAGAGATGCAGGCATGGAAGTGATTTACACAGGACTACGTCAAAGTCCAGAGATGGTTGTTCAGGCAGCTTTACAAGAGGACGTAGATGCCATTGGTATTAGTATTTTATCCGGCGCACACATGACTATTTTCCCAAAAGTGTATCATTTAATGCAAGAAAAAGGATTAACCAATACCTTACTTACAGGTGGTGGAATTATTCCGGAGCAGGACAATGCCGCCTTAAGTGCAATGGGCATTGGTACCCTGTTTAGCCCTGGCGCCAACACCAGTGATATTGCAGACTACATCAAAAATTGGGTTGCATCAAATAGAAAATAAAATAGATTCTTTAATTCGCTTACTCACTTAAAATGCTTTTATATGTCATTCCAAACTTTATTTACTAAAATGGAAGATCATACATTGATCATTACCATCAATCGTCCCGACGTTTTAAATGCTTTAAATAAACAAGTCATCAATGACCTTGATGCCGTGTTGGATCGTGTATATAAGTTTCCAGAGATAAAAAGTGTAGTGATTACGGGTGCAGGATTAAAAAGCTTTGTAGCGGGCGCCGATATAAAAGAATTTGAATCTCTTTCAAAAGAGGAAGCCATTGCAGTTGCAAAAAGAGGACAGGCCGTTTTTGCTAAAATCGAACATTCCCCTAAACCCATTATTGCTTGTGTAAATGGTTTCGCATTGGGTGGCGGTTGTGAATTGGCCATGAGTTGTCATTTTGTAATTGCGTCAGAGAGTGCCATTTTTGGTCAGCCCGAAGTAAACTTGGGGATCATGGTAGGGTACGGTGGTTCTCAACGATTAACACAACGTGTGGGAAAAGGCAGGGCCATGGAATTAATCATCACAGGTAAAACCATTAATGCTACCCAAGCCATGAATTATGGGTTGGTCAATTATGTGGTGCCGCAAACTGAATTATTAGATAAAGCATTTTCAATATTAAAAGTGGTGCACTAAAAATCCCCTATTGCAGTT
>CANKWR010000037.1 GCA_947487525.1 Bacteroidota bacterium | reverse complement strand
GTCGAAGTGATTTAAGTGAAGCGTCTGTAGTAAATGAACAAGATCTATTGGATATAGAAAGAGAAGCTTTCTTAAGTTTATGTGGGGAGAAGAAAACATTGGAGCGAATCCAGTCAGTGATTACTTCAGGTAGACCCATTCGAAACTAAAAGTAAATCTATCACTATTTTAAAATTAGAAAGTACTTTAAAATTTGAAAATAGTTTGAAAAGAAGTCATAAAAAAAAGGAGCTCATTGAGCTCCTTTTTTTTATAGTATCGATATTATAATAGCTGATGTAAAGCAGGCTCAATTTGGCCATAGTCAAATTCAAAACCTGCGGCTTGTATTTTTTCACTGGATACCTTTGCACTTTTCAGTACTTCGATACTCATTTCTCCAAGCATTATTTTTAATACAAAAACGGGTACCGGTACTTTTAGATAATATTTATTCATTTTTGAAGCGATGGCAATAACCAGGTCCTTATTGCTTACCGGGAAAGGTGCTACTGCATTATAGACCCCTTCAACCGCTGCATTGTCTGCTGCAAACCCAATCATTTTACACAAGTCCTGCTGATGAATCCAACTCACCATTTGTGTTCCTGGACCCAAAATAGTCGCTATTCCGAATTTCGCAGGTTTAATAAATTCAACCAAAGCGCCTCCTTTTTTATTTAACACAATGCCGATTCTTAATTGAACAAGTCTTATCCCCATTGATTTTAAGGGATGTACACTCTCCTCCCATAATTTACAAGTGGTGCCTAAATAAGAATGATCAAATAAAACCGTTTCCTTAAAGCCATTTTGCAATGACGCTTTGGTATCCGGACCATACCAGCCAATCGCCGAAGCAGCAATCACCGTTTTTACTTTATGCTTATTTTCTTGCAAAGCTTTTACAAGCAATGCACCCGATTGCATCCTACTGTCAATAATTTCTTGTTTTCTTTTTGGCGTCCATCTTTTGGTGGCCACACTTTCCCCTGCTAAATGCACAATGATATCGGCTTGTTGTAATGCGATGGGATCGATATACTGTTTTTCAATATCCCATTTTGCATAGGTCAACTGAGGGCGACTCGCATTTCGATCCCCCCTTGTTAAAATAATAACTGCATCTCCTCTCTCAATAAAATAATTGGTGAGGGCTTGCCCTACCATCCCCGTTCCGCCAGTGATTAATACTGTTTGCATGGCACAAAGGTAACCATAAAACTTACCATCAAAAATAAAAAACCCCCGCTTTCGCGGGGGTAAGTAGTTTAATAACATCTTAAGATTGAAAAACAAAGATGTTATTAAACTTGCCATCTAAAATAAAAAACCCCCGCTTTCGCGGGGGTTACAACTAAATCAACTGTACACCATAAAAACAAGTTTAATCCGGTTTTTTACCATCTAAAAAAGTATTAATGGTAGAAATTTGGCCATTGTTATTCTCGTCTTGATCCACTGTATACTTACTATAATAGTTTTCTACAGAAGCCAATGTATTACCGAACAAATCCATATTGCGTCTAACATAAGCAGGCACTTCATCAAATTCAGCATTTGGATCATTGCCAATATTAAACGACAGGTTTCTTAATTTTTGAATACGCTCGCGTACTTTTCTTCTTTGTTCTTCAGAATCATCCAAAGGCATTTCAACTTTCTGTGCCGTTGGTCTTGGCGCTGAATGCTCATCACGAACCACCAATTGCATGGTTGGCTCTTCTTCCATCGCCATTCTCAATGAACTTTCATATTCATTTTCACTTGCTTCCACTACAGGTGAAACGAACTCCACAACAGGCGCCACTTCCTCTACAATGCTTTCCTCATTGGAATTTACTGTTTCATTCTCTGCATAAATATTGGCAGGCTTGTTTAAAACAAAGCTATTGCCCATATCCACCGTTACTTCATTCATGTCTAGTTCAAATACAATTTCGCTGCTAATTTCTTCCTCCATGGCTGGAACTGAAACATATACATTGGTTTCAATTTCTTCGGTATACGATACCATCTCGTCGTTCTCCGCTTCAATACTGATAGCAGATTCAATGGTCAAATCAGCGAATTCTGCAGCATCATCATAAGTATCCTCAGTTGCAGTGGCAGTCTCCTCCTCCATGGTTAGGTCAAAGGAAAATACAACGGGTTCTTCCATGGTTGTATCTAATACTAAATGATTATTTAGCTCCAGTTGCTTATCTAGTTCAACCGCATTTTGTAATGGCTGATCAATAAATGAAGCCACCGTTTCAGTTTGGTCATTTGCTGTTGGCATTTGAGGTTCGGTGGTATCCGTAGCCAATGTAACGACAATTTTATCCTCCATTGGCGCTTCCTCTTTTTTTACTTCTTCCTTCTTAAAGGGATCTTTTCCTTCAAAACCAGTTGCAATTAAAGTAATGCCTATTTTTTCACCTAAGGTATCATCATAGCCACTTCCCATGATCACGTCACTGTTTTCACCGGTGCGCTCACGCAATATGTTGCTGATTACTTCAAGTTCATCCATGCTGCATTCAAAATCACCCTCTGCACTATTAATATTCAACAAAATCCATTTTGCTCCTTTGATGTCATTGTCATTTAACAATGGAGAGTTTAAGGCTTCTTCAATGGCTCTTTGTGCTCTGTTTTCTCCTTCTACTTCTGCCTTTCCTAATATCGCCACGCCTCCGTTTTTCATAACGGTACAAACGTCTGCGAAATCTACAATAATATGACCACGGCTGTTGATCACATCTGTGATACATTTTGCAGCGGTCGCCAAAACATTATCCGCTTTGGTAAAGGCCTCTTTCATTTTTAAATTACCGTATTGAACACGTAATTTATCATTTGAAATAACCAATAAAGTATCTACTAAAGGTTTCAATTGGTTAATCCCCTCTTCGGCTTGCTTTTGACGGCGTGGACCTTCAAATCCAAAAGGAGTGGTTACAATTCCTACCGTTAATATGCCTAAATCCTTACAAATTTTAGCAATAATAGGCGCGCCACCCGTACCTGTTCCACCACCCATTCCAACAGTGATGAAAGCCATTTTGGTATTAACTTCTAATATTTTTTTGATTTCTTCTAAAGACTCTTCAGTCGCCAATTTACCTACGGAAGGATCCGCACCGGCACCCAAACCCTGGGTTAAATGTGGCCCTAATTGAATTTTATTCGGAACCGGGCTTTGTTCAATCGCCTTAGAATCGGTATTACATATGATAAAATCAACTCCTTCAATATCTTGCTGAAACATGAAATTAACGGCATTGCTACCGCCACCACCAACGCCTAGGACTTTGATGATGGATGATTTTTGCTTGGGTAAGTCAAATTGAATCATTCTTTTGTTTTTAAATGGGTTAGTTAGTAGGTAGTTAGTATTGTCGAAATTAATCTATTTACAAAATTTTAGGTTGAAATTTTATAACCACAATGTGGGTAATTTTTATTGGAAGGTTGCCCCGTCATCCTCTGCAAAAATTTCAATTAAATTTTGCTTAAAGGAGTCCCAAAAATTCTTCCTTTCCTTGTATTTTTCACCTGAAATTTCAGACGTTCCCGCCAACGCTTCCTCTGTCCTTTCCTCAATTACGGGATGGGTCGTTTTTTCGGTAGAAGTGTTTGTAGTAGCCTTTTCCATATCCACTGTTAAGGACTTGGGTACTTCTACTTTTTTGAAAGTTTCTGTAAATTCCTTGTTGTTTCGCTCAAAGTCGTTATACCCTTTTAAGATTAATCCCAAACAAGTTGAATACATTGGCTTTTTTAGTTCGTCAATATGATTAGGCGCTAAATGTTCGTTGGGCAATCCAATTCTTGCATTTAAGCCAGTAGTGTACTCTGTTAATTGAATCAAATGTTTCAATTGCGAACCTCCCCCTGTTAAAATAATTCCACCATTTAACAAACGGCTATCTAAGTCCACCAATTTTAAATGATAAGAAACAAATTCCAAAATTTCAGTCATTCTAGCTTGGATGATACTTGCTAAACTTTTCACACTAATTTCTTTTGCAGGCATTCCTTTTAAACCTGGAATGGTAATGTATTGATTGGCATTTGCTTCCGTATCTAATGCACTACCAAACTGTACTTTCATTGCTTCGGCTTGGCTTTTTAAAACCCCCAATCCTAAACGGATATCATTGGTAATATTTTCCCCTCCAAAAGGAATCACGGCCGTATGCTTTAATATGCCATCGTAAAAAACAGCAAGGTCACTCGTGCCACCCCCAATATCTAAAATAGCCACTCCCGCCTCAAGGTCAATATCGCTCATTACTGCACTAGCCGATGCTAAAGGTTGTAAAACCAAGTCTTTCGTTACCAATCCACTTCTTTCAACCGAACGATTAATGTTGCGAATCGCATTTCTATCCCCCGTTAAAATTAAAAAGTTAGCACCTACTTTTACTCCATTCACGCCAATGGGCTCTTTTACATTAGCATTATTATCAACATAAAATTCCTGTGGAATCACATCAATAATTTGATCTCCTGCTGGAATAAATGTCTTTCTTTGGTTGTTGATTAATAAGTCAATCTCTTCCGCTTTAATTTCATTTTCTGGATCCTGTCTTACGATATCGCCACGGGTTTGCAAGCTTTTTATATGGTGACCTGCAATTCCTACATATACTTCATTGATTTCAAGATCCTTATTGCTTTTATGGCAATTTTCCAAAGCCTGATGAATTGCTTTAATGGTTTGGTCAATATTTAATACTTGACCATGCTGAACCCCATTACTGTTGGCCCTGCCAAATCCAAGGATTTCTAATTTCCCGAACTCATTTTTTCTACCTGCAATAGCTGCAATTTTTGTAGTACCAATGTCCAAGCCTACAATGATAGGATTATCGTTTTGACTCATTTTTTATAGTTTTTTAGTTGTTTAGTTGTTGTTTGATTTGGGCTGCTTGGGCATTTCTGCTTTGGCAGACTTCTTCGTATTGTTTAACGTTTTATCAGTTACTTTATTGTTTTCTTTAATAGTTGTTTTTTTAACCTTTTCCTGCTTTTGATCCGATTTGCCCTTTTTCACCTCTTTTGGCTTCTTGACCTCTTTTGTTCCCAGCTTCACTTTATTGTCTTGTTGCTTTTTGGCAATTGGCTTCTTATCCACTTTTGCCTCTCCTTTCACTTTGTTGTCTTGTTGCTTTTCAGGAATTGGCTTTTTGGCAATTTTGTTTTTGGCGCTGGTATCTTGTTTCTTTTTAACAATAGTATCCACTGCTTTTTTAAGGAGGTCCAATGATTGTGCCACTTTCTTTTTTGCTCTATCGATTAATGGAACGGGGGCGACAATTGGTTTTGTAGTATCTGCATTTTTGTTTGCTTCCACTAAACTGTCAATTTTAATCATTGGCATCATCCCTTTCTGGTATTGAATGGGCTGTAAGCCTTTTTTCAAAGCCACTATTTGATGATCAAATCGAGCATCTATTACTTCATAGGCATTAATCCCTGATGGGACCCAAACTTTTTTATAAAAAGTGTACAGTCTATTTAATTTATCTTCTAAATACTCCACATTGCCAATAAGTACAATATGGTCTCCTAGGGTGGGTACAATTTCAAAATCGCCACTTGAAGTAATATTCACTTGTGCAATTTGAGCCATAAAAAAACTATCCTTTCGAACAACAGTTGCAAAGTGTAAAATGTCTTTGAGTAAACTGCTATCGGGTTTTGATAACTTTTCTTGATCAGCGGGAAAATTGGTAAAAATGGGCAATCTCACTGCTGACAATTGTCTTAATGGCAAACGCTGGGCAACACTGTCAATATAAAATGAGTTTCCAGAGGCAGTAAATACACGCGCAATTGGAATTCTTTGCTCAATCACCACCTGCAACTGTTGTTGATTGTCTATGAATAAATTAGATTTATTTACCCAATTGGTTTTTAATAAGCTTTGTTCAATTTTATTTAAATTAATATCACCGATGGGGGTACCCACTTTTACGCCTTGCTCATTGATTAGTTTAAGAATTTCTTTCTCATCAATAAACACCATTCCTGGCGCATTCCCTTTTAATTCAATTTGAATGCCAGCACATTTTTTTGTGGACTTTGCACGCCAGGTGAACGCAAATAATACAATTAATGCTATCCCTGCAAGTGACCAAAGCACTCTTTCTAATATGTATTTCCAGTTTCTCATGTATGACTTAATAATTCTTGAACTTTTGTAATACAAACATCAATATCACCTGCCCCCGCCATTACAATGAGTTTATCATTGGTGGTTGCGGCCCAATCATATAAAGCTTCTTTTGACAATACTCTTTTTTCAGTTAGTTTCATTCCATTCAACAACATATCACTACTAACTCCTTCGATAGGCAACTCTCTTGCAGGATAAATGGGCAATAAAATAACCTCATCCGCCTTGTCTAATACTTCCATAAATCCTGCCGCTTGATCCTGTGTCCTACTGTATAAATGGGGTTGAAAAACCAACACCATTTTTTCATTTGGATAAAGACTTCTTATGCCACTAATTAATGCATTCAATTCTTCAGGATGATGCGCGTAGTCGTCAATTAATACTTTATGCGTTGTTTTAACCTTGTACTCAAAACGACGCTTTACCCCCTTAAACGCAGCTACTGCCTCTTTAATTTTTTGCGGATCAATTTCTAAAACGAGGGCAATGGCCATGGCCGCAATTGCATTTTCAACGTTGTGCAAACCGCCCATATTTAATTGAACATCTTTCAAAACACCATTGGGGTGCACTAAGTCAAATACATAAGAACCATCCACCACTTTCAAATTGTCAGAATAATAGGACGCTTTTTGTTTGTTATATCCATAAGTACAAACAGTTTTATTCAACTCATTCACATTGAATTCAGTACCTAATTTTTGTATCAAGGTACCTCCCTCTTTAATTTTATCGGTGAATTGACCAAATGCCTTAAGTACTTCTTCGGCAGTGCCATAAATATCTAAGTGATCGGGATCCACCGCAGTGACAACTGCAATATTGGGTGCCAACTTTAAAAAACTTCTGTCATACTCATCGGCTTCAACCACCACAACATTTTTTTCATGACTCCAAAAATTGGTATCGTAATTCGAAGCAATTCCTCCTAAAAAAGCATTACAACCAAATCCAGTATGGCGCAAAATATGCGCGGTCATGGAAGTCGTGGTTGTTTTACCATGCGTGCCTGCTATTGCAATGGTAAATGCATTTTCAGTTATCCAATTAAGTACATCGCTTCTTTTGACAACATTGTAACCGTTGTCTCTATAATAATTTAGCTCGCTATGTTCTGTTGGAATTGCGGGCGTATATGCAATAACCGTTGCCGCTTTATCAATCTTATCTATGTTATCATCAAAATGAATAGAAATGCCTTCTTTTTCTAAGTCGTTGGTTAATGTAGTGGGTGTTTTATCATAGCCAGATACCATAACCCCTTGTGTATTAAAATATCTTGCAAGTGCACTCATTCCGATGCCTCCGATGCCTATAAAATAAATTCTTTCTATATTGGTAAGTGGATTCATTGTTATTATTTATTTCAAGTTTGCATTTTCTACCGATTCTATGATTTCACGCGCAATTATCCTATCTGCATTTAGCAATGCAAAGGATCCTAGCTTTTTTTTCATTAACTCCATCGCATTTTCATTGTCTAATAATTCAATAATGGTATTGGTCAATGCTTGCTTCACATGCTTATCTTGAATCATTAACGCAGCGCCCTCTTTTACTAAACTCATCGCATTAAATGTTTGATGATCCTCCGCCGCATGCGGATAAGGCACGAATAAACAGGGCTTATTGGCAATACTTATTTCTGCGACTGCCATGGCACCTGATCGACTAATTACAAAATCAGCAGCAGCATAGGCGGCACTCATATCATCAATGAATGAGCTAACATATACATTTGAATATTGCTCTGCTGCTTTTACATATTCGTTCGCATTGGGCTTCCCTGTTTGCCAAATGAGTTGAAAGCCCTTGTCAGTATATACCGATAAGTTTTCTTTAATCGCCCCATTAATGGAAGCGGCCCCCAAACTTCCTCCTACAATTAACAACGTTTTTCTATTCGGCAATAAACCAAATTTCAATAAAGCAGCCTCTTTAGTATAAAGATTATTGGAGATATTTTTTCTTACCGGATTCCCAGACACTTGAATTTTATCCGCTGGAAAAAAACGTTCCATCCCAGTTGTTCCTGTAAATATTTTTGTAGCATTGATGCCTAATAACTTATTTGATTTCCCAGCAAATGCATTTGACTCATGTATAAATGTGGGTATATTTTTAGTTTGAGCATATTTTAAAACTGGAAAACTTGAATAACCACCAACACCAAAAACAGCATTTGGTTTAAATTTTTTAAATATTGCACCCACTTGTACAAAGCTTTTGACTAGCTTAAATGGCAATATAATATTTTTTAGAATGTTGGTCCTATTAAAACCTGCAATCGTTAATCCTTCAATTAAAAATCCTGCTTGTGGTACTTTATCCATTTCCATTTTACCTTTTGCCCCTACAAACAAAATTGCGGCATCGGGTTGTAATTCCTGTATAGCTTGCGCAACAGCAATTGCTGGGAAAATGTGACCTCCTGTTCCGCCACCTGCAATAATAATTCTTAATGGATTAGGCATTGGTTGGTACCATTGAGTTATTAGGATTATTTGAATCGGTATGCTCCTCAGCAGGAATTTCAATTTCAGTTTCTACAGGTGCTTTTCCTTCCAACTGCTCCACATTTCTGGCAACACTTAAGATCAAACCAATGGAGCAACAGGTAAATATAAATGAGCTTCCTCCCATACTAATTAAGGGTAGGGTTACGCCTGTCACTGGCACAATGTTTACGGTTACTGCCATATTCGCAATGGCTTGTATAATTAAAGTGAAGCTGAGCCCCAATGCCATAAAAGCACCAAAAGCATAGGGACATCTTCTAAATATCCTGATACATCTAAATAAAAAAACCAAATAAATAAAAATGATAAACGCCCCGCCAATCAAACCATACTCTTCAATTATAATAGCATAAATAAAATCATTATACGCCTGTGGTAAAAAATTTCTTTGACGACTATTGCCTGGTCCTAAACCAAATAAAATTCCTCCATTGGCAATCGCAATTTTTGCTTGTTGAACCTGATAGGGAACTTCTTTCTCATTTGGATATATAAAATCCTGAACACGGCTTACCCATGTATTAAAACGAGTGAAAATTTTACCTTTTTCCTCCACCACAGCTTTTGGCTCCTCCACTATTTTTGTCTTTCCAGTGGTATGCGTTGCAATGGCAACACTAATAATAATCATTAAGGGGATCATTGCCACCATAATGGTTAAACCAATATGCTTTAAACTGATTCTGCCAATAAACATTAATAAAAGAGAAGACGCCCCTGTCAATAAAGCATTAGATAAATTTGCCGGCATAATTAATGCACAAGTAATTAATACTGGTATAATGACCGGTAAAAAACCTTTTTTAAAGTCTTTTATGACTTCTTGCTTTTTACTTAAGGTTCTCGAAATAAACATGAATAAAGCCAACTTTGCTACATCACTAGACTGAATTGTTAAATGAATGATTGGCAACTTAATCCATCTACTTCCATCATTGATTTTCGTTCCAAAAAATAAAGTATAAATAAGTAAGGGGATAGACAAAGCATACAATATGGATGCCACCCTTGAAAAAACAGTATAATTAATTCTATGTAATCCAAAAATAATCACCAAACCAACCATTGATAAACCCAATTGCTTAAACAAGAAAGAAGTGGTATTTCCCGTATGTGATTTATATGCCAAGGTACCCGTTGCGCTATATACTACCAATATAGATATGAGTGACAATACAATGACTAACCCCCATATGTATTTATCACCCCTTGTACGTTGATGCAAATGATCCTTAACCAGCCCGAAAGAGGGCATCTGGGAAAATAAATGATCGTTTTCTTGTTTAAACATAACTATAATTCTTTTACCGCATCTTTAAATTGACGACCTCTGTCTTCGTAATTTTTAAATAAATCAAAGCTTGCACAAGCAGGACTCAGTAAAACCACTTCACCTTTTTCAGCAAGTTTAAATGACTCCGTAACCGCTTTTTTTGCGCTGTCTGTTACTATAATTACTGGAACCATCCCTTTGAAGAATTCAACAATGGTATTGTTATCGGTACCCATACAAACAATTGCCTTCACTTTTTCCTTCACTAAATCTGCAATCAAAGAATAGTCATTGCCTTTATCAACACCCCCTATTACTAGGACGGTTTTCTTTTGAATACTTTCTAAAGCATACCAAGTACTATTCACATTGGTTGCTTTGCTGTCATTGATAAAATCAACTCCACGCACAGTAGCAACAAATTCCATTCGGTGTTCTAAATTGTGAAAATTACTTACCGCTTCTCTAATTTTTTCTTTTCTAATTCCCAAAGTGGTAGCTGCGATGCTTGCTGCCATGGTATTATAGGCATTGTGTTTGCCTTTTAACGCGAAATCATAAATACTCATGGTTACACGTTCTTCTTGGATTTTTAACATCATTTGTTCATTTTTGATGTAGCCTCCTTTTTTTACTTCTTGTTTCATAGAAAATGGTAGTGGGTTAGTATTAGTAGTTAGTAGTTCTAAATGTTTTACAATAATCTCATCATCAATACAATAAATAAAACAATCTGATTCAGTTTGATTCTCGATTATTCTGAATTTACTTTTGATGTATTTTTCAAATTCATAATTATAACGATCTAAATGATCTTCGGTAATATTTAATAAAATAGCAATATCCGGTTTGAAATATTTTATATCATCCAATTGAAAAGAACTCACTTCAATGACATATAACGACTTTGGATCCTGTGCAATTTGTCTAGCAAAGGAGAAACCTATATTTCCTACCATAGCAGCATCTTGTTCAGCCACTTGACATATATGATACAATAAGGAAGTAGTCGTTGTTTTTCCATTACTTCCTGTGATGGCTGCAATTTTAGCGTTTCCTTTATAACGATAGCCAAATTCAATTTCACTCACCACTGGAATTCCTTTTGCACGAATCACTTTCACCAATTCATTTTTATCAGGAATACCCGGACTTTTCATGATTTCATCCGCTTCTAAAATTCTTTCAACGCTATGTGAACCTGATTCAAACTCAATTCCGTTTTCTACTAATTCCTTTAAAAAAATAGGCATAATCTCACTCGCATCAGATACAAACACGTCATACCCTTTTTGCTTTGCTAATAAAGCAGTTCCTATACCACTCTCGCCCGCTCCTAATATGACTAATTTCTTTGCCAAGATTTATCGAGTTTTTAGGGTTAAGATAGAGGCTACTACGAGCAAAATAGTAATGATCCAAAAGCGAACAGCAATTTTACTTTCATGCAATCCTTTCTTTTGGAAATGATGATGCAAAGGACTCATCAAAAATATACGTCGACCTTCCCCATATTTTTTTCGCGTGTATTTGAAATAACCTACCTGTAGGATTACACTTAAATTTTCAATTAAAAACACTCCACAAAATATTGGAATCAATAATTCTTTTCTTACAATAATCGCCAAGGACGCAATAATACCTCCTAAAGCCAAGCTTCCTGTATCACCCATGAAAACCTGCGCTGGATAAGCATTGTACCATAAAAATCCAATACAAGCTCCTACAAATGCGCCCACAAAAATGGATAATTCTCCTAAATTAGGGATGTACATCACATTTAAATAATCCGCAAATACATAGTTTCCACTTACATATACAAATATGCCCAAGGCCGCACCAATAATGGCACTTACCCCTGCTGCTAATCCGTCTAACCCATCGGTAATATTGGCACCATTTGAAACGGCTGTGATAATAAAAGTGACAATTAAAATATAAATCACCCAGGTATACTTCTCAGCACCAGGTCCAATCCAGCTTACTAATTTTGAATAATTAAACTCGTGATTTTTTACAAAAGGAATCGTGGTAATGGGTGTTTTTACTTTTACAAATTTTCTTTCCACTCCATTCACATTTCTCACCACCACATCCTCCCCTATTGCAACACGCTCTCCTTTTTGCAAGTTGGCAGCCACCGAAGAATTTGGAATAATTTCACGCTCAACTGTTACCGCATTGCTAAAGTATAATGTCACTCCAATAATAATGCCTAAACCCACTTGTCCAATGATTTTTGAAATACCCGCCAAGCCATCGCTATTTTGTTTTTTATACGATTCTCCTTTGTTTTGGGCTTGTTTGCGTGCACGTATTTTAAAATAATCATCTAAAAAACCAATTGCGCCTAACCATACCGTACATAAAATCATTAATCGGATATACACTTTATCTAAATTGGCAAACAATAAAGTAGGTATTAATACACTCAACAAAATAATAATACCTCCCATAGTTGGCGTCCCTTTTTTCTGCTGTTCTCCGGCCAATCCAAGCTCTCTCACCGTTTCTCCAATTTGCTTTCTTTGTAAAAATAGAATCATTTTTTTTCCAAAAACAGTAGCAATAAACAAAGACAATAAAATGGCCATTGCAATACGTGATGTCAAAAATTGAAACACCCCAAGCCCTGGAACATTAAATTGATTGTCTAACCATGAGAAAAAATGATATAGCATATACTATTATTTATCTAATTCGTTAAAAAGATTTTGTAATTGTTCTTTATCATCGAAGTGATTTTTCACACCTTTAATTTCTTGGTATTTTTCATGCCCCTTACCCGCTACTAAAATGATATCGCCTGGATTTGCGAAGCTAATGGCCGCCTTTATGGCTTCTCTACGATCCACAATTTTGATATACTTTCTTTTAGCAGCACTCGTCAACCCTTGTTCCATATCATTTAAAATTGTCTCCGGATTTTCAGAACGTGGATTATCACTTGTTAAAAAAACTTTTGTACTTAAATCACAAGCCACCTGTGCCATAATTGGGCGTTTGGTTTTATCTCTGTCGCCACCACAGCCCACCACTGTAATTACTTGCTCGTCTCCTTTTCTAAGTTTAGCAATAGTAGTCAACACATTTTCTAGTGCATCTGGCGTATGTGCATAGTCAACAATGCCAATAATATTTTCATTGCTTATGATATAATCAAATCTTCCTTCGGCACCCGTTAATGCACTTAGGCTGATTAATACTTTTTCAGATGATTCTCCTAATTGAATTGCAACACCATATACTGCTAAAAAATTATACGCATTAAATGTGCCAATTAACCTGCAGTGCACTTCAATATCGTTTACCAGCATCACCAGTCCGGTCAATTGATTCTCTAATATTTTACCCTTGTAATTCGCAGGTGCGTGTAAGGCATAAGTTAGTTTTTTTGCTTTTGTACCCATTAACATATTTGCCCCGTTCTTATCATCTAAATTGGACAAAGCAAATGCAGTAGAAGGCAAATGATCAAAAAATGCTTTTTTAACCTCTAAGTAGGCTTCAAATGTTTGGTGGTAATCCAAATGGTCATGTGTAATATTGGTAAATGCCCCTCCTACAAATTGCAAGCCTGTAATTCTATGCTGGTGAATCGCATGACTACTGCATTCCATGAATACATGTGAACAGCTAGCTTCCACCATTTGATGCAACAGTGCATTTAACTGAATCGCATCAGGCGTAGTATGCGTTGATGGAATTATTGTATTGCCAATTTGATTTTGAACAGTACTGATTAAACCACAATGATATCCAAGCTCTGAAAATAATTTAAACAATAAAGTAGCAACAGTCGTTTTACCATTGGTGCCAGTAACGCCCACTAATTTTAATTTTGTTGAAGGAGCATTGTAAAATTGATGCGCCATAATCGCTACCGCTTCCTGCGCGTTGGCTACTACTAAATAAGAAATGCCTTCGACAATTACAGCAGGTAAATACGCGCAAACAATCACTTTTGCACCCAATTCAATTGCAACTTGGATAAATTGATGGCCATCCACTTGCACTCCTTTAATCGCTACAAATACAGCGCCAGCAGTCACTTTTCTGGAATCAATTTGAATATCACTCACTTCAACCTGAGTGGAACCAACTACTTCTCTTAAAGCAACTCCAAATAATATTGACTGTAGCTCTTTCATTAATTTAATTGGATTTGAATTTGTTGACCTCTAATTATTTTTTGACCTTCCACAATACTTTGGCTCATCACTTTTCCTCTTCCCACACTTTTAACCATCAAACCGTTATTTTCACAAATCCACAATGCATCCTGCAATTTCATTCCAACAATATTGGGCATAAAGCCTGCTTTAATTGGATTAGGCATTATTTTTATATCCCGCTTATCTCCCTGTATCATCACCCAATCATTATTCAAGGAAGAGTCCTTATAAGAAAGTGACAAATTTTTAGCAATCATCTTTAATGAAATTTTTGAAGTTGCATAATTATAAATTTGACTGTCTTTTAATTGAAAGTTGGGAATTACTTCCATCTTATTTTGGATATAAGTAGAGTACAATCTGTCTGCAATTTCTCTCCAAACCGGCCCTGCTACCGATGAACCAAAGCGATTTTGTGCATTTGGATGATTAATGATCACTACCGCAATAGTGTATTGTGGATTTTCAGCAGGGAAATAACCCACAAAAGAGGATTGAAAAATATTATTTTTATAGCCAATGCCATTGGGCTCTGCTACGAGTGAGGTGCCGGTTTTGCCCGCTACTTTGTATAAACTTTTTTCGAATATTTTTTTAGCTGTTCCATTCATACAAACTCCTTCTAGTGCAATACGAGCCGCCTTGATTGTGTTTGGTGAGGCAATCGCCCAAGGATAGGCTTTTGGTGCAATTGATTTAATGGTTCTACCTTCCTCTTTAATCGCATTCACCAAGTAAGGTCGCATCATCACCCCATTATTCGCAATTGCATTGTATAGGGTTAAGGTTTGTATTGGCGTTACACGCACCGTATAACCAAAGGCCATCCAGGGTAAGGTAATTGCATTCCAAGAGGAAGACCCTGGTTTAAAAATAGTTGAATGTGCCTCTCCTGTTAAATCAAGTCCAGACAAAGAATCTATCCTTAATTTAGAAAGATTTTTAAAATATAATTCAGGCTTTGGTACAAAATATTGAACCGCTAATTTAGCCATTCCCACGTTAGAGCTATGTTCAAATGCATGCAATAAATTCGTTTCGTGTATGCCATGCGGTTCAGCATCTTTGACATCTCCTCCTTTATAGGTCCAGAATCCACCTTCTAAATTAACAGGTGAATTTAAGGTAGCTCCATTTTCTAGCGCAGTTAATAAAGTAACTAATTTAAAGGTAGACCCTGGCTCAGTAGCTTGTGTAGCGTAATTTTCAATTTCACTATAACTGCCATTCTCCAAACGACCTAAATTAGCGATGGCCTTTATCTTACCCGTTTTCACTTCCATCACCATGGCAACCCCTTGCTTTGCAGCATTGCCTACCATCATATTGTGCAATGCTTTTTCAGTTACCTCCTGGATGAATACATCAATATTGGTTACGATATCTTTTCCTGTTTGTGGAGTAACTTCATATTCACCTTCTTGCACTGGAACGGTTACGCCTCCTGCAATTGCGCGTACCAATTGCTTTCCATTTTGACCTCGCAATACGGTATCATATGAACTTTCTAGTCCAACTTGATTTTGCTCTCTCGCTAATCCAATGGTACGATAGCCTAATTTTTCATAAGGATTTAACCTTGTATTTTTTTCAATTGCGATAAATCCACTTGTATACCTACCTAATTTGACAAGTGGAAAATCGAACAACTTAGAAAACTGATCATACCCAATTTTCTTTTTAAACTCATAATTAGGAACACTTGCTTCAAAGGCTGCAGTGAGTTCCTGCTTATATTCTTGCGGAGTCTTGTCCTTAAATAAATAAGACAACGAGTCGCAAAGGGTATCAATTTTTTCTCTAAACAGTTTCCCATTTTGTACATGCAAGGGTTCCACTCTAAAATCAATTAAAATATCAAACTTGGGCATATTGGTGCTTAACATTTGTCCATCTTCACTATAAATGGTTCCTCGCTCGGCAGGAATATTTATAATTCTTTGATGCAAACTATCACTTAAGCTTCTCCAATAAGATCCTTGTACCTGTTGAATATAAAGTGCCTTGCCAAAAATGGCAATGCATACGATAATGATTAATACATAACTAAGGTAAACCCTCCATAATATGTCGCGTTTTACATCCATTAATTTCCTTTAGTTTGGGTGTTGAATTTTTTTTCAATAGGAATACGAACAGGCATTTCTGCAGCTACCTTTAATCCAAATGGCAACATGGCTGCTTCAATTTGATCTGCTCTACTTCGGCGCATTAAATCTGCCTTTAAAGTTTTGTACTCGAATTGCAAATCCTTGAGCTGTCCTTGTGTCTTGTTAATTTGTCGTATAGTCTTGTCGGCAAAATGCCCGTTCGCTATATAGAGTATAGCGATGAAAGCCAGGAACAAAAAGAAAGGAATGTTCATGACAATCCACTGGTAATTAAGAATACTTTTTAGCGTATTCTTAGGGGCTTGTTTTTCGGGTACGGACATACGGTTTATACTCTTTCGGCAGCACGCAATTTTGCGCTTCTGCTTCGATTGTTTTCTTTCATCTCTTTTTCAGAAGCCACTACAGGTTTTTTTGTAATGATCTTCCAAATCACTTCTCTAGGGTTGGAGAGAAATGGGTTTGTTTTGTTTTCTTCTTCGGGCGCTACTTTAAAAGCATTCTTCACAATTCGGTCTTCGATGGAATGAAAAGTAATAATCACGGCACGACCACCTGGCTTTATCACCATTGGCAATTGTGCAAGAAATTCTTTTAACACTTCCATCTCTTCGTTTACAACGATTCGAATGGCTTGAAAAACCTGTGCCCAATATTTATTGGGATTTCCTTTTACGACTGCAGCAATAAGTGTTTTAAAATCCTGTACTGTATTAAGTTTAACATGCTTGCGATTGTCTACAATATGTTTTGCTAAAGTTTTCGAGTTCGTCACTTCACCATACTGTTCAAACATCTTGTGCAATTCAGTTTCACTTAAGGTTTCTATCACCTGCGCAGCGGTTTTATCCTGACGTTGATCCATTCTCATATCGAATGGTCCATCAAAGCGTGTAGAAAAACCTCTTGAACCTTCGTCAAACTGATGACTGCTAACACCTAAGTCAGCAAGCACACCGTTTACTTGGTCAATTTTGTGCAATCTTAAAAACCTTTGCAGGTACCTGAAATTTTCTGGAACAAATAAAACACGGTCATCATTGGGTAAGTTGTTTTTCGCATCTGCATCCTGATCAAAAGCAATTAAGCGACCCTTGGGTCCTAGCTTTGATAAAATGCCACTGCTATGTCCACCTCCTCCAAATGTTGCATCAACATAAACACCATCAGGGATGATATCGAGTTGCTCCATTGTTTCGTGAAATAATACAGGTACATGATAATCTGACTTTGGAATGTTGGATGTAGGGTTGATCATCGCTTTTCCTTAATCTTTTTTATGAATACCTGACATTACTTCTTGGGCCAGATTACTAAATTCATCTGCAGAGAAATCCTCAAAGAACTTTTTATACGTATTTGCATCCCAGATCTCGAATCGATCTAATGCTGCAGCCAAAACAATCTCTTTTCCAGGCAAAGCAAACTCTCTTAAAGTAGGCGGTAATAATAAACGGCCTGCGCTGTCCATTTCTACCTCAGAGGCTCCCCCTAAAAATTGACGTCTAAACTGACGCACTTTAGGATCAAAATCATTCAACTGGCTAATTTTGTCTAATATCTTCTGCCAGCTATTCATCGGATAAAGTGTCAAGCACTTTTCAAATCCCCTACTTACAATAAAGCGTGTCTCCCCTTCGGCCAGCTGTTTTTTCAAACTGCCGGGAACCAGGAAACGCCCTTTAGCGTCGATAGTTGATTGATATTCTCCGTGAAAGCCTGTCATTGTTAATAATTGAGGTTAATTTTACCACTTGTTCACACAAAATAACACTTTTTACCACTTTTAATGGCAAAATGGCCCCTTCTAGTTTTCCACAAGTAATGAACCGGCTTACAAACGATACCAGTAAAGGATTTAGGAGTGATTTAGGCTATTTTCTTAGTTTTTGTGTGTTAACTAGTGTGGAAAACCCCTGTTTTTAAGTTTATAACTAGTGAATTAGGCCATTTTAGGCTTCAAATGTACCTTTGTGCCATGTTTACCAAACCAAAATTGGCCATTCAGGACTTTGATTATACTTTACCAGATAGTCAAATTGCCTACCATCCCACCCCAAATAGGGCCGACAGTAAATTATTAATTTGGGATCAAGCCATCATTGGCGAAAGCACTTATGCTCAAATTGCCCATTTTATTCCATCCAACGCGACACTTGTATTTAACAACAGCAAAGTGATTGCTGCAAGAATATTGTTTGAGAAAAATGAAACAAGTACGATTGAAATTTTCTGTTTAGAGCCTACCGAAAATTATATTCCAGTGGTGTTAGCAATGCAAGCAACAAAAAAAGTGGAATGGCATTGTTTAGTGGGAGGTGCCAAAAAATGGAAAGAAGATGTACTTCAAAAACAAGTGGATGTAAATGGCCTATCCATTATTTTTTCTGCAAAAAAAATACAACAAGTAGATGGAAAATTTTTGATTGAATTTTCCTGGGACCAGCCTAGCATTACTTTTTCCGAAATACTTACTTCTATTGGTAATATTCCACTGCCTCCCTATATTCAAAGGAAAGCCAATGAGGAAGACAAGGATAGATACCAAACTACCTATGCCAATGAAGAAGGCTCTGTTGCGGCCCCGACTGCTGGATTGCATTTTAGCAATGAAGTATTTAAAAGCCTATCGGAAAAAAATATTTTTCAAAAATACTTAACGCTTCATGTGGGTGCTGGAACATTTATGCCAGTAAAATCAGCCACTATTGACGAGCATGATATGCATGCTGAATTCATTGAAGTGGACCTTAGTTTAATTGCCTATTTAAAAACAATGGCAGCTGAAAATGATGCACCCAACAAGCAAGCCGTTGCGCCTATCATAGCAGTGGGCACAACTAGCTTACGCACGCTTGAATCACTTTATTGGATGGGTGTAAAGTCATTCATTTATAAAAGAGAAAAAAATATCCCATTGCCATTGAGTGAAATGAATTTAGGTCAATGGGATGCATACGAGCTAGCAGACCAAAATATAACCGTGGAACAGTCATTAAATGCGATCATTGAAAGCCTCCAAGAGCAGCAATGCCATCAATTAATTGCCAAGACACAACTCATGGTTACGCCTGGTTATCAATTTAAAATTTGTGATGGACTTATTACCAATTTTCATCAACCCAAGTCAACCTTGTTGTTGATTATTGCTGCGATTACAGGTGAAAAATGGAAGTTGATTTATACACATGCACTTGCAAACCAATATCGGTTTTTAAGTTATGGAGATGGAAGTTTGTTATGGATTAAGCAATAGGAAGTGTTATGGTCATTTTTGTTCCCTTACCTAGTTCACTTTGCACTTTAATTTTACCCTTGTGAATGTCAATCACCCATTTCACATAACTCATCCCTAAGCCAAAGCCTTTTACATTGTGGATATTGCCGGTGTGTGCTCGGTAAAATTTTTCAAAAATATGACTTGTCGTTACTGCGTCCATACCTATGCCCTTGTCCTCAATAGCAATTTGAATTTCTCCAGGCAAGGACACGGTATTGATTGCAATATAGATACGTTCCGCTGAATACTTAATGGCATTGTCAATTAAATTTGAAAACACATGAATTAAATACTCTTCGTCCGCTTCAATCATAGAGGAATCAGCATCAAAATTAGTTTGCACTGTGGAAGGCTTTTCGTCAAGCTGTAATTTAAAAGTATCTAATACCCCAAATAATAAATCATGTACATCAACAGGTGCTTTTTTTAATTCATACTCTTTCTTTTCCAATTGTGCCGCTTGCAAAATCACTTCTACATGTTTATTCATACGCATATTCGCTTCCCTAATAATATTGCCATAATAGTTGACTGATTTTAACTCATTTTGCACTTTGGGACTTTTTAAAGCATCTACTGCAATAGAAATGGTCGCAATGGGTGTTTTTAACTCATGCGTCATGTTGTTGATAAAGTCCCTTTTTATTTCATTGAGTTTACGCTGCGCGAATAAGGACCTTACTGTTATGAAGAAGGCGGCCAATACCGTGAAAATAAATAAGATAGAACCCAATATTACCCATCTAAGTGAATACAAGACATGCGATTTGATATTGGGTATAATTAATATGATGGTCTCAAAAGGGCCTACCGGCTCATCTAGCTCCTGCGGAATTACTTGCACCCTGGTTTGCAAATGATTTAAGTCATCGGAAAGTACATCGTCCAGTTTTCTACTTTTACGTACTATTTCGGCCTTTTTATTTATCACCGCAAATTCAACGTCATATTCATTAAATCCATTTTTATCTAACTCCTGTCTGATAATATTACTCAGCTCTTTTTCATTGTACATGTCAGCAATAGAGGTCTCATTAAAATTGGGCTTACGAAACTCTTCACTTAATCCTTGCCCTCTTTTAGGGAAGGAAAATGACAAACCACTATGTAGTTTTTTTCCCACTTCATTGGAAACCTTTACGGCGGATTGGTTTAACTTATCACGTTGCTGATTCGTAGTTAATATAACCAATCCTTGCAACCAGGTAATTTGAATAAACAAAATACCAATGATTGAAAGTGTAATTAAAGTAAATATGACTGGGAAGGTCTTTTTCATGCTTTTATACTAAGCAATTAATTTGCCTATGTGAATATATAAAAAATCCCTTGGTGTTGAACCAAAGGATTTTAAAATTACAATTATTTTAAGTTAAATTTTTACAGTACTCCTTCTACCAATACGGTTGCTTTGTTATTGATCACTTCTACAAAGCCGCCTTGAATAGCATAGGTTTCAGAAGCAAGTCCTTTTTGTAAAACCTTTACATTACCCACACCCAAAGCGCTTACTAAAGGAGCGTGCTTATCTAATACTTCAAACAACCCGTCAATGCCTGGCAATTGAACGCCTTGCACATCGCCGCTAAAAAGCTTTTTCTCGGGTGCCAATATTTCTATTA
>CANKWR010000036.1 GCA_947487525.1 Bacteroidota bacterium | reverse complement strand
GAATGACCCGTGAGGAATTAATTGGAACCAACGCAGGTATCGTAAAAGGAGTGTGTGAAAACATTTTAAAGCATTCTCCGAATGCGATTATTATTGTAATTAGTAACCCGATGGATACAATGACTTACTTGGCATTGCAATCCACTGGCTTACCTAAGCATAGAATTATTGGAATGGGGGGTACTTTAGATATTGCGCGTTTTAAATATCAATTAAGCAACACTTTAAACTGCAGTCCAGCTGATTTAAATGCTTTGGTAGTAGGTGGTCATGGCGATACGACCATGATTCCTTTAATTAAGCATGCAACATGGAATAGCATTCCAGTTACCAAATTCTTAAGCGAGGAGCAACAACAAACTATCATTAATGATACCATGGTAGGTGGTGCTACATTGACTAAATTATTAGGTACTTCTGCTTGGTATGCTCCAGGTGCTGCAGGAGCTGCCTTAGTGGAAAGCATTGTGCGTGATGAGAAAAAATTATTTACTTGTTGCGTGAGCTTACATGGCGAATACGGTCAAAACGATATTTGCTTAGGCGTACCGGTGGTGATTGGTAAAAATGGATGGGAAAAGATTGTTGAAATGGATTTATCTGCAGAAGAACAAGCAGCTTTCAACAAAAGCGCTGATGCGGTAAGAAACATGAACGACGTATTGAAAACTTTATAATACAATTTAGTTGTACTCTACTCAAAAGCCCCGCGAATGCGGGGCTTTGTTGTTGTATAAATAAAAATATACTAAAACTGATGCAGGTAAGTGCCGATAATAAATGCTCCTCTTCGATACAAAAGAAAAAATTAAGCTTCTTCGTAATATCCATTTGCAATTGAAGCAATTGTAAAAGTATTTTGTAAGCGCATGCAAAAAAAATGTCCTTTAGGGCATTGCTTGGTCCCATAATTAGAACAAGGTTGGCAGGACAAATTAGGAACAATGGCATTATAATACATTTCAAAAGGGCGCTTATTTTGCACACCGTTACTATTTAATTTCGAAGTTGGATAATAGGGTTCTACTTGTAATGCAGGAGAAGTGGCTCCCCATATCGCGACCGTTTTTTTATGAAAAGCGCAGGCAATATATAAAAAGCCCGTGTCGTGTGAAATGACCGTTTTAGATTGTTGTACTAATAATGCAGACTCATGTAAAGAAAATTTACCACATCCATTAAATATTTTAACAGGGTCCACCTTGGCTACCTCTTCCCCTTCTAAAGCATCTTCTTTTCCACCCACTAAAACGATTGGATACTTTAATAATAAACAAAGTGCTTGCAATTTTTCAATAGGTAATTTTTTAGTAGCAAAAGAAGCTCCAATTACCAATGCAATATATCCTGTGCGATGCGAAACAGGTAATGCTTCCTGCGACAATTTTATATTGGAAGGAACAAAATAATCCAACCCCATTCCATCATCTACAACGCCTAAGGGAGCTAAGGTATCCAAACACCTATCGCTAATATGCCTATGTGGCATAAAATTTAAATGCAACTTAGTGAGTAATAATTTTTGCCAACTTAGTTTATTATAGGTCAATGCAGGGACTCCTAAAGCTTGTTTAATTTTATGGGTTCTAAAATTTTTATGCAAGTCAATAACATAATCAAAATTCGCTTCCTTTAATGCAGCTATTGTTTTGGAAAGGTCTTTCTCAATATAATGAAATTTGTCGATATACGGATTGGCTTCGGTCACCGACTTCATCGAGGTTTTGGTTAAGAAATGTATTTCCACATGAGGCAGTTGTTGCTTTGCAGCACGAATGGCTGGTGTGGTAAACACAATATCACCAATGGAAGAAAATCGTATAAAAAGTAAACGCATAGTTATTAATTCAAAAATCCAATGCCAATCCCCCTAAGGAACTGGCTTATCCAATTCTAAGTAATCCAAGTCCTTATGGTATGTTTCCTCGGTAAACACAAATGCAAAAATGGTAACAGACATTACAATTACGCCTGTTAAAATGCCGCTTTGAATAATGGTCCACCCCAACTGCTTTTGCAAAATATCCAGGAAAAGGAAATTAATCAATGGCAAGGCACCTCGAACCATATTTGGGATAGTTGTTGCAGCGGTGGCCCTTAAATTGGTGCCAAACTGCTCGGCAGCCATTTGATTGAAAATGGCCCAATAGCCAGTACTAAAGCCCAATAAACCACATATTGCATACATCCTGTCGTCACTATTATTAAAGGCTGAGAAAAACAGGATCATTGCAATGGAATTTAAAATATAAAATACCAGCAACGCTTTTTTTCTGCTTTTAAAATATTGACTCACATAACCAATGACTAAATCCCCAATTGCAATGCCAACATAAGCAAACATAACAGCACGGCCCGAGTCAATTTTGTTCGTTTCCCCATAAAGCCCTTTTGCAAATTGATTGCTATAATTTACCAGCACTCCTATCACAAACCAGGTAGGTAGGCCAATTAAAATCGCTTTTATGTATTTTGAAAATCTTTTTTTATTAGAAAAGAATTGAAAAAAATTACCCTTCTCGATATTGGCTAATTTAGCAGACTCAAACATAAAGGACTCCGCAACTCGAATACGTAGAATCAATAAAAAGAACCCAAGCACACCCCCTATCTGATAACATAAACGCCAATCGCTTGTATATTGATAGGTAAAATAGGCAACCACTGCACCAAACAAACCAATGCCTGCTACCATGCTTGTTCCGATGCCTCTTTTATTTTTAGGAAGCATTTCAGAAACTAAGGTAATGCCTGCACCCAATTCCCCTGCTAAGCCAATCCCGCCAACAAAACGACAATAGGCATACTGATCCACCGTTTGCACAAAAGAAGTTAAAATATTAGCTACAGAATACAATAAGATAGAGCCAAATAAAACCTTTAATCGCCCTTTTTTATCGCCAATCACCCCCCACAAAATACCTCCAATTAATAAGCCCGACATTTGCCAATTAATTATGTGTGCACTGTCAACTAAAATTGATTTTTCTGTTGCGCCCACACTCATCACACTTGGCTTTCGAACAATGGTAAACAATAACAAATCATATACATCCACAAAATAACCCAAGGCAGCAACCATTACAGGCAATGACAATAATCCAATCTGCTTATTTTGAGTCATACCGCTACTTAGATTTATGTGTAATTACTTTAATGATTACGGGCAATGTAGTGATAAAAACAATTCCCAATACAATCACTTCTAAATGTTTTTTTAGGTCAAAATGAAATTGTTCCAAAATCCATTTTTGCAAAAAATGACCTGCACATAACATGCTTGCCACCCAAGCAATACTTCCTACAATATTAAAATAAATAAATTTCTTTTTATCCATTTGCACAATACCTGCAACAATGGGTGCAAAAGTGCGCACTATCGGAATAAATCTTGCAATTACAATTGCACTACCTCCATGTTTTTCATAAAATTCTTGTGCTTGCACTAAATACTTTTTCTTGAAAAAAAGATTCTCTTTCCAATCATACATAGCAGGCCCTACTTTTTTCCCAATACTATATCCTACATAATTACCAATAATTCCTGCTGCTGAAATAAATGTAAATATAATTAGCAAATCCAGCCACTGATTATGGGTAACAATAATTTGACCTGCCAATAAATCACTATAAATACCTGCCACAAATAATAAACTATCTCCTGGCAAAAAGAAGCCGAAAAATAATCCAGTCTCTGCAAAAACAACCAATAGCAATAACCACAATCCCCCATTTTCAATATAGTATTGAGGTTGTAATAATTGGCTCCAATGAAAGGCTTCTAATAAATAGATCATTGCAATAATTTTAGGCTTTTTGTTCTTCTAAAGCACCTTCCCACTTACTCACCACCGTTGTTGCCAAGCTGTTGCCTAGCACGTTGGTCGCAGTACGAAACATATCACAGAAGTGGTCGATTGGTAAAATCAACGCAATGCCTTCAGGTGGGATATTAAACATCGCACAGGTGGCAGTTACCACTACAAGTGAAGCACGAGGAACGCCGGCAATGCCTTTGCTTGTTAACATCAGGACCACCAACATCGTTAATTGTGTACCCATGTCTAAATGAATGCCATAGGCTTGTGCGATGGCCAAACTTGCAAAAGTCATATACATCATACTGCCATCCAAATTAAAGGAATAACCCAATGGCAAAATAAATGACACTATTTTATCCTTGCAACCAAAACGTTCCAACTCCTCGGTTAATTTAGGGAATACCGCTTCGCTACTTGTGGTACTAAATGCAATTATTAATGGGCTAGAAATAATTTTAATTAAAGAAGGCATTCGCTTGCCTAAAATAATAAATCCAACCCCAATCAATACAATCCACAACACCCCTATCCCTGTTAAAAAGTACAATAAATATTTTCCGTAAAATACAAATACCGCCAATCCTTTTGTAGCGATCACCGCAGCCAATGCACCAAACACGCCCAAGGGTGCAAAATTCATTACATAGCCAACCATTTTCAGAATTATATGTGCAGCGGTATCAAAAGCTTTAATTAATCCATTGGCCTTTTCACCCATTGCTGCAGCAGCTACCCCAAAAAAGATACTAAATACCACAATTTGTAAAATTTCATTATTGGCCAATGCCTCGAACATACTTTTAGGAAACACATGCTCAATAAAACCGACAATACTAAAGGACTGTGTTTTGCCCATTAAATCCTTTGCGCCTGAGATGTCGGCATTGGATAAGGCAATCCCTTCCCCTGGCTTAAAAATATTCACCAATACTAAACCAATTAACAAGCTCACTAAGGAAGCGGTAATAAACCAAAGCAAGGCTTTTCCTCCAACACGTCCCACCGTTTTTAGATCCCCTAATTTAGCTATACCCACCACCAAAGTGGTAAACACCAATGGTGCAATAATCATTTGTATTAACCTCAAAAAAATGGTGGTTAATAATTTAATGTTTTTCGAAAATGTGTCAATAGTAGACTGCTCCCCATTTTCGTGAATATAATAACCCAATGCTGCGCCTGCAACCATTGCAATTAAAATATATACGGTGAGTTTGTTTGATTTTTTCATAAGCGGATAGATATGCAATATAAGACATAAGTCACAAAAAAATACCCCAAAAATGAAGGTGAAAATCCTAAAAAATGCAGCGAATTTTGAGAAAAAAGTGCTATTTTTCAGCTTATATTGAAATTGTTCATTAACCCCTATAAGTTTGTAAATCACAAGCTTATAGTTAACTCAAAAACAATACTATGAGTTTATTTAGAAAAAAAGACCTGGCTGCAATGTTGGCTCAAGCAGAAGATGGCGGAAAAGGCTTAAAACGTACTTTAGGCGCAGGCAATTTAATTGCTTTGGGCGTTGGTGCTATTATTGGCGCGGGCTTATTTGTAAGAACAGCGGCGGCAGCAGGACAAGCTGCAGGACCTGCAGTAACCATTTCATTTATTGTGGCAGCGATTGGATGTGCATTTGCAGGATTATGCTATGCAGAATTTGCAGCAATGATTCCTATTTCAGGAAGTGCGTATGCCTACTCTTATGTAACTATGGGTGAAACCGTAGCCTGGATTATTGGATGGGCTTTAATTATGGAATATGCTTTGGGTGCCGCAACCGTATCTATTGCATGGAGCGAGTATTTAAACAAGCTGCTGGGTCATCGAATACCGTATGAATGGTGCCATTCTCCTTTTGAAAGTTTAACGGATGCTGCAGGTGTTGTACACCGTGGCATTATGAACGCACCTGCTTTGGTTATTTTATTATTGTTAACCTTATTATTAATTAAAGGAACACAAGAGTCTGCAATTGTAAATGCGGTTATTGTATTTATTAAAGTGGCTATTGTGATCATTTTTATTGTGATTGGATGGCAGTTTATAAATCCTGATAACCACGAACCTTATTTAATACCTGAAGGCCATGCTCCCATCATGGATCATGGAAAAGTAATAGCAGACTACTCCGGTGTGTTTAAACACGGCTGGGGTGGTGTATTAGGTGGTGCAGCAATCGTATTCTTTGCCTTCATTGGTTTTGATGCAGTTTCAACCGCAGCACAGGAAGCAAAGAATCCAAAACGTGATATGCCAATTGGCATTTTAGGTTCATTAGTGGTTTGTACCATTTTGTATATATTATTTGGACACGTATTAACAGGTGTTGCTCCTTGGACCGACTTCGTAGATCCTACAAAAGGTAAAGAGGCCTCTGTAGCTTATGCTATTTCAACCTACATGACCGGATATGGCTGGTTAGCCACTGCAGTAACTGTCGCCATTCTTGCAGGATTCTCTTCTGTAATTTTAGTCATGTTAATGGGCCAGTCACGCGTATTTTTCTCTATGGCCAATGATGGTTTGTTGCCAAAAGTATTCTCTGACCTACACCCTAAATACCGCACTCCCTATAAATCCAACTGGATCTTGTTTGTTTTTGTAGGTGCATTTGCAGCATTTGTACCTGGTAGTGTTGCCGGAGACTTAACCTCCTTTGGTACCTTATTTGCCTTTGTATTGGTAAGTGCAGGTATCTGGATTTTAAGAGTAAAATCGCCCAATATGGAAAGACCATTCAAAACTCCTTTGGTGCCGTTGGTGCCCATTTTAGGCGCGCTTATTTGTTTAGCAATGATATTTGCATTGGACACTCAAACGTTAAAAGTAGCCTTTGCCTGGATGGCTTTAGGCTTGGCCGTTTACTTCTTGTACAGTCGTAAAACAAGCAAATTGAACAATAAAGATTAATCTAAAAGATTAAATGATAGAATAGCCAGACTGAATTGTCTGGCTATTTTTTTTGCCTTATTTTTGCATACCTTAAATAACTACTATGGGACGTATTTTTGAAGTAAGAAAAGCTACGATGTTTAAGCGATTTGATCGTATGGCCAAACAATTTACCCGCATTGGTAAAGAAATTGTCATTGCAGTAAAAGCTGGTGGCCCAAACCCAGATGACAACCCAGCTTTAAGAAGATGCTATCAAAATGCCCGTAGTGCAGGTATGCCCAAGGATAGAGTGGAAGCTGCCATTAAGCGTGCGATGGGAAAGGACACAAGCAACTATGAAGAAATTTTATATGAAGGATATGCACCGCATGGGGTGGCCTTATTGGTTGAAACAGCTACCGATCATCATGTAAGAACCGTTGCCAATGTAAAAAGTCATTTTAACAAAGGCGGTGGTGCCATGGGAAATAGTGGAAGCGTAAGCTTTCAATTTAAGAAAATGGGGGTATTTAAATTAAATCCAGAAGGTTTGGTGATGGACGATTTAGAATTGGAATTAATTGACCATGGTTTAGATGAATTAGGAGACAGCACGGATGATAATGGCAATGCGATATTGGTTTTAAGATGTGCCTTCACGGACTTTGGCAATTTGCAAAAAGAATTAGAAGCAAAAAAATTAAATGTAATCAGCGCCGAATTTGAATGGATTCCTTCAACAACCGTGCCTGTTACCGACGAACAAGCGGAGGATATCAGTAAATTAATTGACAGGTTAGAGGAAGACGAAGATGTAAACAAAGTATTCCACAACATGGGGTAGGTAGCTTTATTGTATTTTTTATCTTTGAAAATAAAAAAATACAATAAAGCACTCTAATGATTTATTCAAAAAATTAAAAATTTTTCGAAATTCTTTTCCTTCTTTAATTTTTCGAAATCCTTTCACTAGTATAAGTAATAACAAATGCAAATTTTAGCCACCATATTATTAGCCGGGAATCTTTTCCCAATGCAAAAGGACACTACTAGGCCCGTATTTAATTTGTATGCAATTACGCAGGAGATAAAAGTGCCTGCAAACTATTATACTACTAAAACAGGATTTTTTTGCAACACTGAAAGGGCTTTACAAAAACAAACAAAAGTTGCGGTAAAATTTAGATTAGGCTCGGTGGAGCAAACACAAAAACTAGAGGGGTATAATTTATCCAGGCTTCCAGGCGCTCAATAAGAACTATTCTGCCATCATTTCACGAATCACTTTGATAACTTCTTCGGTATTGGGCTTGGAGAAATAATCACCATCACTTGCATAAGCAGGACGATGTGCTTTGGCTGCAACCGTTCTTGCGGCAACATCTAAATATCGATACCCACCTTGCATTTCAATAACTTGTTGATACATGTAGGCAGTGGCCCCGCCAGGTACATCTTCATCAATAAATACGATGCGATTGGTCTTTTTTAAAGACGCCACAATTTGATGATTGATGTCAAATGGCAATAAGGTTTGCACATCAATAATTTCACATTCAATTCCTAAAGTACTGAGTCGCTCCGCAGCATCTTGAATAATTCTTAAGGTGGATCCATAAGACACTACCGTAATATCGTCACCAGTTCGAATGGTTTCTGGTTTACCCATTGCAATCGTAAACTCCGTAATATTATTCGGCATGGTTTCTTTTAATCGATACCCATTTAAACATTCAATTAATATAGCAGGGTCATTCCCTTTTAATAAGGTATTGTACATTCCTACAGCTTGTACCATATTTCTGGGTACACATACATGCATTCCTCTTAATGAATTAACAATCATGCCCATGGGTGAACCACTATGGAAAATTCCTTCCAAACGGTGGCCCCTCGTTCTAATAATCACCGGACTACTTTGAATACCATTACTGCGATAATGCAAGGTAGCAACGTCATCACTTAAGGTTTGTAGTCCGTACATTAAGTAATCTAAATATTGAATTTCAGCAATGGGTCTTAATCCACGCAAGGCCATTCCATGCGCCTGACCCATAATGGACTGTTCTCTAATACCCGTATCAAAAATACGGTCTACGCCATGCTTTGCTTGAAGGCCTGCAAAGCCCTGATTCACATCCCCTATATTCCCCAAATCCTCTCCAAAAGCATATACCAATGGATTGATCTCAAATAACTGATCAAAATAATTGTTCAACACTTCATACCCATTCACGATGGCAGCATTCGCATCATACACCGGTTCCACAACCGAAACATTTAATGTGCTTTTTTGTGTTTGATTGTATAAGTGATTACTATAGATCTCTTGCTCTTCATTCAAATACTTTTCCAATGCATTTTTGATTGCAGCTGCATTGGGATGTGTTGGCATTTGCTCCACTAGGGTATGAAAAATTCTAAAAATATTTCGTTTTAAAGGCTCTTTGTTATTGATTAATTCATGCGCCATAGCATTAACCTGTTGCAATGCATCCCCATCCACACCCACTTGTGCTAAAGCGAATAGTTCATTTATTTTTCCCTTAATTGGATTAATGTATTTTTCCCAAGCAGTTTGTTTGTCATCACGCACTTCATTTTTCACTTCGGTTTCTAGTGCTTCCAATTCTTCTTCGGTGGTTAATTCATTCAGCAATAACCACTCCCTCATTTTTTTATTACAATCCCAGGTTCTTTCCCATTCCAATCGCTCAGTGGATTTATAACGCTCATGGCTGCCACTGGTGGAATGTCCCTGTGGTTGTGTTAACTCTTGTACATGAAATAAAACAGGGGTATGCGTAGCACGGGTATAGGAAATACCTTCCTCAAAAGTTTCACAAAGGGCCGCATAGTCCCATCCTTTTACTTTAAATATTTTAATGCCATTCGTGCCTTCCTTTTTTTCAAAGCCCGCCAATGCTTCAGAAATAGAACCTTTGGTTGTTTGTAAATGGGTAGGAACCGAAATGCCATAACCATCATCATACACGATCATCGCCAATGGAGCTTGAATAACCCCTGCGGCATTCACCACTTCCCAAAAATGACCTTCCGAAGTACTCGCATCCCCAATAGTGCAAAAACAAACTTCATTGCCATTGTTGCTTAAATGGGAGAAGGCCGCTTTATGCTTTGAATTTCTAAAACAGTTGGAAGCAAAGGCCATGCCCAATCCACGCATCATTTGTCCTGCGGTGGGCGCAATGTCGGCTGAAATATTGTATTGATTGACTAAATTATTCCATTCCCCTTTTTCATTAACAAAGGGAGTGGCAAAATGTGCATTCATATTTCTACCCCCACTAAAAGGGTCATTGTGCACGTCCGCATATAATTGAGCAAAATAATCTTCAGTATTGGCAATACCTAAGGCAAACATAAATGTTTGATCCCGATAGTACCCGCTTCTAAAATCGCCTTTTTGAAAAAACTTGGCAAGGGCTACTTGTGCAATTTCTTTGCCGTCTCCAAATATGCCAAATTTTGCCTTTCCGGTAAGCACTTCTCTCCTTCCCAATAAACTCACTTCCCTGCTCGTTAACGCAACACGATAGTCGGCGATTACAGAGCTTCGAAATGCTTCAAAGGAAAGCACTTCTTGGTTAGTGACTGCATCAGCTATTGGTTCCATTTTACAAAAGTAGGGGTCAAAATGCAATAAAAATCAATAAATAGATAAAAAGCCCTATTTCACAATTTTTCAATATTTTAGCTTAATAAATGCTTGTTTTTTGTGCATAAATAGGCACCAAGAATACAACAAACCCAATAAAATTAAATCAAAGAATATGAAAATCAAGATGTTGGCCATTGCGCTGCTCATGACCATTGGAGGTTTCGCTCAAAACAGCTTAAAATTTGAGGCAACCAACCATAATTACGGAAAAATTAAAAAAGGCGTTCATAAGTCAGTGGTGTTTTCCTATATCAATAATGGGGCCAAACCTGCCGTAATTGAATTTGCCAATGCAGAGTGTGGATGTACTCAACCAGAATACAACCAAAACCCAGTTTTGAAGGGACAAAAAGGAACCATTAAAGTAACTTATACCGCCCCTAACGAAGGTCAATTTAAAAAACGCGTAACCGTGAAATTTGCAGGCGAAAAAGAAGTGACTGAATTAATGATTGAAGGAGAAGTGATTAAGTAAAAGTACTTTGAAGTAACTATTAACCAAAATAGTTCGTAATTAAAATAAAAAACATTTTACCTATAAAAAAAGGCCCCAGTAAAACTGGGGCCTTTTTTTATAATCTAGTCACTAAACAATTAGTCGTTTTGCTTCACTAAAGGATTAGCGTTAATTTCTGACTGAGGAATTACCCACTGCCATAGATTGTCGCCAGCTGGTACAGTCATAGACACAGCAAGCGCTGAGTTATGATTTGAACCAGTTCGGTCTAAAGGTTGATCTAATCGCTTTAAATCAAAGAATCTAAAGCCTTCACCCCATAATTCCACACGTCTGCTATTCATAATTTCAGTAATAAATGCGGCGCCTGTATTAGCAGTGGTGAAAGATGGAACACGTGTTTGCATAAAAGTAGTAAACACTGTTTTAGCACCTGCTTCATCACTGTTACGCGCTTTTGCTTCAGCTTCGATTAAGAACATTTCAGCAGCCCTCATATAAGGCATATCACCCACTGAATTGGCATCACTTTTAGCCTTGAACTTTTGGTTCATGAAAGCTGCTCTACCACCGCCTGGAGGCACGATTGAATTCGCTGATGTAGGCGAAGGCACCCAAAGTGCGCGTCTTAAATCAGTAGCTGCCATGGTGTTGTACAATGCCGAGCTAATACATTTTGGATTCGTACGAATATTGGTAGAGTTAAAGTTATAACTGATATACGCTAAGAAAGCAGTGAAATACTCAGTTTGATCGTCAATTTGACTACTTCCCCACATCCATTCTGGATTGGTCCATGATGCAGAACCATCAGCAAATTGAGCAGCCGTATTCATTAAAGTATAGCCTGTTCTAGCAGCCGCAGCTTTGGTAGCCGCTGTAGCCCAATCCTGTTGCGTTAAAGCTACACGTGCTTGAATACCTAAAACAACGCTTAAGTTTAAGTTAGACTTATCCGCTCTTGCAGTAGTAAGCAAAGTGGCGGCTCTATTTAAATCATTATTTAATTGAGTGTACACTTCTGCAACCGTTGCACGTGCTTGAGGTGACGTTGTATTGGTCAATACCAAAGGAACGCCTAAGCCATCATTCGCGGCTCCTTTTACAAAGCGCTTACCATACAATTGCACTAAATTAAAGTAAGCCCATGCGCGATAGGTCAATGCTTGACCAAGCATATTGTTTTTATCAGCAGGTAAACCTGCTGTTTTATCAATACCATTAATAATCACATTTGAATTGGAAATGATTCTGTAATAAAACTGGTAGGGGAAATAGGCTCCGCCTGTCGCACTTCTATGATCTATCCATCTGTAGGCGGTTAGGAACCAACCGTTGGATTGACCACTAAAAACGTAATCCTCTCCCAATGCATCTGCATTGATCATAATGGTTCCTTGACCAAAAGTTCCTTGGTCATTGTAACGCATGTACATGGATCTATGTATACCATTTAAAGATGCTTTTGCATTCTCGACGGTTATAATAGCTGAACCAGCATCTACACTTGTAGTTGGCTTGGTATCTAGAAACTCTTTTGTACAAGAACTCAATGATAGAATTGCTAGTAAAAATGAGGCTTGAAATATATATTTCATCTTATACTATTTAAAATTTTATAAATTAAAGTTTACACCGAAGTTAAATACGGCAGCAGGAATGTAAGCAATTGAAGTTACCCCTGAGAAAGCCTGAGCCGGGTTCATACCTGATCTTTTAGTAAACATTCTTAAATTTTCACCTGAGATATAAATCCTAGCACTGTTAAATGGTTTCTTGGAAGCAAATTGGTGATCATAAGAGAAAGTCACATTTTGCAAATTCAAGAATGATGCGTCAGTCAAGAAGCGATCACTTGTAGCTCCAAAAAATGAAGTTTGTGCATTGTCCATTCTTGGTACATTGGTAATATCTCCTGGATTTCTCCATCTTTTCAACATATCGGTATGTAAAGCAGCACCATAAGTACCCGCGTGCATATAAGCAGCATAAGTATCATCATAGGTTAATCCTCCAATTTGCCAGTTAGCAAGAACACTTAAAGTGAATTCCTTGTATCTAACTGAAGTGTTGATTGAACCATATACGTCAGGTATTGCACTTCCGCTATAGTCATATTTAGCCCTGTTCGGATCGGTAGTTACTGAATCACGATTAGCGGTTATTCTTAAAGTAGAAGCAGTCACCAATGCAGGATCTGCAAGATATAAAGCTGATCCATCTAATGGGTCAACACCATACCATTGTCTTAACCAATAATCATTGATAGATTTACCCACCATTAACTTTTTAGTACCACTGATGATTTCCTTCTGTGGCATTTTGGTGATTTGGTTTTTGAACGTGGTTGCATTCACACCCACTTTCCAAGTAAAATCGGTTGTTTTAATTACCTCTAAATCCAATTGTAATTCAAAACCTTTATTAAACATCCCGCCAATATTTCTACTAACAGAACTGAAACCACTTGACATAGGTAAAGGCACGCTAAATAATAAATTATTAGTTTCTCTTTTGAAATATTCAAATGAACCGCTTAAACGGTTATTGAATAAAGTAAAGTCTACGCCAATATCAAATTGACCGTTCGCTTCCCAAGTCAAAGAATCATTACCTAAACTAGTTGCTTGTAAAATTCCTGGATTTAATCCATTGTTACGGCCAATGCTGTATAATGTTTGAGAAGCATAGTAGCTAATACCTGCATCATTACCCGTTGTACCATAAGAAGATCTTAATTTCAAGAAGTTCACAAATTTAAGCTTCTCCATGAATTTCTCCTTGCTCACTAACCAAGCAGCACTTGTACTCCAAAACTTACCCCATCTTACATCTGAACCAAAACGGCTGTTACCGTCCGTTCTACCGCCTAATGTTAAAAAGTATTTATTATTGAAGTCATATTTTAAATTACCAAAATAACTTTCAATTCTGTGGTTGTCTACATAAGAACCTAAGTCGGTCGTTGTGGTGAAATTGATTAATTCAAAGTTTCCATCAACCACTTGGCCTTGTCTTGTACCATATAATAAGTCCTCATTATTGCTGTAATTTTCATGTCCCAATAAAACATCAAAATTATTGTCTTTTATTTTTGTGTTGTAAGACAACAATTGGTTCAATGTATAGTTGGTTAACAATTGATTTTGCTTTGAAGATCTTCCTGCAGGAGCACCATCACCAATAATTTTATTTTGGTAAGTCAAGTCCATTCTGTTTTGAACGTCGGCAGCAAAATTGGTGGTGAATTTCAACCCTTCATACAATTTAATTTCAGCATAAGAACGACCGTTGAATACGTTTCTAGTAAAACGCTCATCACTGAATTCATTTTCTGCAATGGTATGACGACCACCATAAGCTCCAGAAGGTCTAGTAAAGCCTGTAGAATTACCATAGTCATACTGTCTTTTCCCATTACCATCTAATAAATAAGATCCCAATTTTGAACGGTCATACATATATACCGGGAAAATAGGTCCCATTCTAGAAGCAAAGAAGAACGGATTTACAATGGAGTTACTTCCATCCGTAGAGGCAAATAAACCTCCACTTCTTGTAAAGGCAATGTTCATTCCTGTTTTCAACCATGATTTAACCTGTGAATTCACATTGGTTCTCACACTGAATCTTTCAAAATCAGATCTTTTAATATAGCCGTTTTCTTTTAAGTAGTTAAAAGAAACAAAGTAATCTGTCTTATCTACACCACCGCTGAAATTTAAACTATATTCATTACGTGTTGCGTTTCTTGTAAGAGGGTTAAACCAGTCTAAATCCTCTTGCTTATAAATTGATTGCGCACTTGGATTTAAAGTACCATCTGGATTCATTAATCTATTATTAGGTACATCAAAAGCATTGTACCCCAATAAATCAACGATACCTTGTTGACCTGTTACTAAACCTGAAGCTTGATTACTAGCAGCAGCTAGTGATAAAGGGCTTGATGCTCTATACGCTAATGAGTTTCTGTAGGCTTCCCACATTAATGGATAATAACTAGCCGCATCCACTCTGTCGTAGTTTGGTATCGCACGTGAGTTAACACTTGAATTATATTTGAAAGTGACATTGTTTCTTCCTGATTTACCTTTTTTAGTTGTAATCATTACCACACCATTGGCAGCACGAGAACCATACAATGAAGTCGTTGCAGCGTCTTTCAATACAGACAAGCTTTCAACGTCATCCATGTTGATGTTAGCAATGCTTGATGTGTAAGGAACTCCATCCACTACATACAAAGGATCACTTGACGCAGAAATGGATCCAAATCCTCTAATCCTGATGGCAGGTGAAGAACCTGGTTGACCATTGGCACTTGTTGTTGCAATACCTGGTGCAGCACCGATTAAAGCATTGGCAACACTGGTTAAAGGTCGGTCTTGGAATTCTTTAGCGGTAACAGTTGCAGCACTACCCGTAAAATTGGTTTTCTTAGTTGTACCATACGCTACAACTACTACATCTGTTAACTTATTGTCCGCAGGACTTAGTTTAACATTCAAAACACCATTCGCAGGAATCGTTGCATTTAAGGCAGTAAATTCAACCGCCGAAAACGAAAGTGTTTTTGCAGCTTGCGTTAAGGAAATTGAATAAGTACCGTCTGCCTTCGTTGTTGTTCCCATGTTTGTATTTCTTACAAACACCGATACATTGGAAACTGGAACTCCATTTTCATCAGTTACTTTACCCGTAATAACTCTTGTTTGTGCAAAAGAAACTACTGAGAAAAGCAAAAATGAAAACATAAAAATTAATTGTTTCTTCATATTTAAATTTTTGTATTATTCTAATGCGTAAAAGTAGGAAAGAAAATTTTACGAACTTACTATTTGCCGTAATAATTTCTAAGTTCCTTATAAATTATTTTTATCCGTATGAAAATGATTTTAAATGCACTAAGGGCCTGATTTCCCCCCAATTTTGTTTAAGAAAAGGGGTAAAAAATGGCTATCTAATGAACATTTGAGGCTTAAAAGCACAAAAAGTACCTCAAATTCGCAGAAAAGGCTCCCACATTGGGGGTTTGAAACCGAAAATTGTCTATTTATTGCTTTCCTTGAGTAGGAATGGCGTATAAATTTCTATCCCTTGCCTGACTTACTTCCATAATAATTTGATAAACGAACTTGCTTTTTACGGGTACTCCATTAATGGTAGCAGGTAAAAAATCATAGGCATCCGCTTTATCTTGGTCAATGGATTGTGGATTTTCGGTATTGTAAAAAGTAGAAGCATAATTTAAACTCACCCTTTCTACCTTACCCGTCTCGGAAAGTGAAAAAACATACTCCATTAGCACTTTACTGGTTTGTTGTTTTACTGCAATAGGTAAATTGCGTTCATTGTACAATAAATTAAATCCGTAGTTGACCCCGCCTAATTTTACAGGATTAACCACTTTAGCATTTGTATACTTACTTGTATCAATAATATATCCTTCCGTAACAATGGTTTTACGATCAACAACATTGTAAATTAATTTTTTGTTGGTATAATCATATACCTGGATTAAATCACCTGCCTTGCTAAAATAATTCCAAACACTATCCTTTTGGCCATTTTTATAAATACCTCTTGCTAGTTCTGCATTGTTCATATCGATCACAAAACACTCGCCATTTTTTACTTTCTTTCCATTCAATTTAACATGCTCCGCATTTTGAACCAAATTAATAGAAACACGATCCTTAACCCATTTAGGAGCTTGCGCCTTTGCTGAAACCGAAGTAATGATCAGACCAATAAATAATAAATATTTGCAATTCATGGTGAAGGTATTTGCTGTGAAGTTACGAAAATACAGGCACTAAAAAAGGCTGTCATTTTCATGACAGCCTTTAATATTAAATTATGCTTAAGATTATCTTGGTCTTACATAAGTTAATGTATCCAAAAATCCTCTAAGGTCATTCGCATTGTATCTAAAATAGATATACATTGTTTTATCCGCAGCTTGTCTACCTTGACCTGATCCAGGCCCAGTATAAATACTAATAGGAGTAGCCCCGCCTTGGTTGAAAACATTGGTTACTAAATTAGTAGCAATATCAAAAACAACCACAGGAGCAATTGCTCCGCCGTACCATGAAACGCTACCTGGACCAACCCCAATAGGATGACCAAAACTACCTGCATCTGGCCAGTAAAAACCAACCGCATTTGCACCCAGTGTTCTCATTTCCATCGTAATATTACTATACGGGAAGTTGTATGGAAAACGGGTATGGTATCCTTTTAATTTATACACACCATCGTATTTATTTCTTACACCAAATGCATATACAGAAACACCATAATTACCGCTAATCAAACCACTGCTTACCGCAGTGATTTTAATTGGCAAAGCGTATGCTTTGCTATAGTCAAAATCAGGGCTGATTTTGACAGTTGCTTGAACTGTAGTTTGACTAGTCCCTTTTTTGATCACCACGGAAGTAGGAAAACTTGCAACAGAGGTTGGAGGAACTTCTTTTGAAGTACCATTTGCGGTGTTGTACGTTGTAAGCGACGCAGGATTCGAAGCCAAGGTTACCGTAATGTCAGAATTTGCGGTTCCTGGACCTGTGTAATGTACGTTAATATTGAATTTTGAACTATCACCAGCTCCAAGTACCCCTAAGTCGGCATAGTACCCTGCGATACCTGCAGGTGCAGTATTGTCGCCAGTGTTGGCTAATTCAATCACGTTTGTAGCTGCTGAAGGGTCTGTATTCATGGCGCCTTCCTTTAAACAAGAAGCGAACATAATAACAGTAGCACCTAGCGCTAAAATTTTGATTTTCATATTTTTCATTTTCTAAATATTTTAAAAATTTATTGAGCCCAAAATATTAGAGAAGTAAAAGGAGTAATGCCTTTAGGAACATTTACAGAATTGTATGAACCTTCACTAGGAGGATACAATAATCTTGTAGGCAATCTATCTGGTCTTGTACTTTCAGAATATTTTGAAGCAAAAGTCTGAGCTCCGGTTGCACCTGCAGTACTAATAATTCTAGGATAACCCGTTCTTCTGTAATCATTCCATGATTGATCGCTATTCACGAAGTTCAATGCTACCCATTTTTGAGTAATGATTGCCTCTGTTTTTTGCGCCGAAGTCGTGTTTAAAGAATAATTAACTAAAGCAGAACTTGCGTTAGCCGTTAAATAAGTAGCCGCATCGCCAGTTGGATCTGGCAACAAAGTACCATAAGTTCCATCAGGTAAAGCATATAAATATTTAAAGGAAGCAACGATACCATTGTTAAATAAAGTAGCATCATTTGCAGTAATAATTCCTTTTACTGCAGCCTCAGCTTGAATAAAATAACTTTCTGCTGCGGTTAACACAGGCATACCTGCATTAGGTCCTTTTAAGGCACCAGTTGAATTACCCGCCGAAGTACCTGTTCTTTCAGTACTAGGAAACCAAAAACTTCCTTCTGGGCTAGGAGTAATTGTAACTGTTGAGTTTGTTTCCTGACCTAACTGATTCGTTGGTGTAGAAGGATATTGATAAAAACTTGCTTTACCTCTACCATTGTCATTAATTTTTACACCATTGTAAAAAGTTAGAGCATAAGTAGTAGGCATCCAAGCTTTATTGCCAGCAGAACCAGTATAACTCCATCCCCAAGTATTCCACTTTGGATTTTGTCTTCCGTTATCTCTTGTATATCCTGGATTAATCATTGCATCCGAAGTTAAGAAACCATCTGTACTGAAAGTACTGTTCGCAAAAGTAGTTTTACCATTTGCTCTAACAATGATTCTTAATTTTAAGGTATTTGCAAATTGCTTCCACTTAGTTACATTGCCACCAAATAAACCGTCTTGGGTTGCACTTGGCACTTTAATACCAGTCACAGATGCACCGGCATTAAACAAGGTAATTGCAGAATCTAATTGTACTGTTAAATCCTTGTAAATATTTGCCGCAGCATCATATTTAGGATTTAAAACACCAGCCCCTTTTAATGCTTCTGAATAAGGAACATCATTGTAAGTATCCACTAACAATTGAAAATGCATTGCCTTCATTACTTTGGCCATTGCATTATAATAATTGTAAGTTGGCACTCCATGAGATTGGTTGATGATGGTTTGGTAGTCGTTTAATAAGTCATAAGAACTTGTAAACAATCCACCATAATCACCTGATGCGAAATTGTAAGTAAATGCCGTACCAAAGCCACCATATCCACCCGCGTTAGCCGAATAACCGCCAACTTGAGCACCGTAGGTGTTGAATGAATTCAACAAACCGGCTGTATAGTTTAAAGCTTGAGGCAATATCAACTCTGGCGTAGCAGAGGTAGCAGAGTTTGGATTTTTGTTAATATCCAACTGCTTTGAACAGGATGATGCGAAGAGCACCAAGCCTGAAAGAATCATTGCTGTTATTTTTTTCATAAAATTTATCTTTTTGTTCATTTCACTTTAGTATTTAATGCTAAAAGTTAATTTGTTGGTTATTTATCATTTAGAATTTAAATGAAACAGTTGCACCAAAATATCTTGATGGTGGTGTTTGATAACCTGTCAAACCAATACCATTACTAGAGTTACCTGCACTGCTATATTCAGGATCGGTATAGTAGTTGTCCTTAGCCATAAACACTAATAAGTTACGGCCTTGAACACTTACAGTACATCCTTTGATAAATTTAGTTTTAGCTAAATAAGACGCAGGCACATTGTATGACAATGACAATTCTCTCAACTTCCAGAAATCAGCCGATGTTACATAGTTTGATGTTACATCTCTGTTAATTCCGTCTGTCCAGAAACCATTGTTACCATTACCATTTGGAACTGCAATATTTGTATTTGGAATGTATTTACCAGGATTTGCTGGATCAGCAATTACTGAATTAGGGAATACAAAACGCATACGATCGTAAATAGCAGTTCTCCAACCTGTACCAGACCAGTCCATTTCAGAACCAATGCTGTTAAAGATTTGGAAGCCACCACGATATTCAAATACAAATGAGAAAGAGAATTGCTTAAACTTAATAGTACCGTCTAAACCTAATCTGTGTTTAGCCGCTGCGCTTCCTAAAACAGAAATTGTATCTGACTTAGTAGGCAACCCTGTAGTTCCATCCACAATTACACGTCCTGCAGGATCACGTTGGTAATCATACCCCATAATTACTGGGAATGTTGCACCCGCTACTGCATAAGAACCAGCACCACTACCATAAGTAGCCAATGCTAATCTTGGTAAATCACTGCTGATTGACAATACTTGGTTGTTTAAGTAAGTATAGTTTCCACCCACAGTTACTGTCCAGTCTTTTGTTTTGATTGGGGTAATATGTATAGTAGACTCTAAACCTTCACTCATTGTTTCACCCGTATTGGTTCTTAAACCAGAGAAACCAGTTGAGTTAGAAACACCCGTACTCACTGTTTGGTTTGTCGTATTGGTACGGTACCAAGTTACATTTGAAGTAAAGCGATCATTGAACATGTTCAAATCAAAACCTGCTTCATAGCCTTGTGTAATCTCTGGCTTTAAGTTAGCTGAAACCAACGTATTTCCAATGGTGTACCCTGCTTGACTTCCAAAAGGGAAACCACTTGCAGAAGACACGGTAGGTAATAATTGATAAGCACCAAACTCACCACCTAAGTTTACTTGACCCACTTTAGACCAACCTCCTCTAAATTTCAAATAGCTAATTGTGTTGCTATTTTTGATTGCCTTGATCGCGTCAGAAGCAATAAATGATACGTCAGCTGATGGGTAAAAGAAAGATCTATTCTCAGGAGACAAAGTTGAAACCCAGTCATTACGACCAGTTACGTGTAAGAATAAATAATTTTTATAACCAAAACGTGCATCTGCATAAGCACCCATTTTACGTGCTAAGAAATTTGATTCACTTGCACCTGGAGTACCTACCCCATTACTTACGTTAAATAAGTCAGGAATTACCAATCCACTTGCACTTACATTCACATACTTAGACTGATCTTGTTGGAATTGAGCACCCGCAATTACTTTAACTGTAAAGTCTTCCTTATATGCTTTATTGTATTGAGCAAATAAGTCAGTTAATAATTGAGTTGAGTAACCCATACCGTCTGATACAGTACCAGTGATGTCAGTTTTAGAACTAGCATCAGTATGCTTCGCAAAGTAGGTATATTCAAAAGCACCTGTTTGATCTTTATTTGAGAAATTTCTTGTAGAGATACCTTGACGAGCAACGATATCTAAACTTTTAAGAGGAGAGTACTTAAATTCAATGTTTGCAGTTAAATAATCATTTCTAACAGAAGATCTATTATTTGCAGCAGTGAAATAAGGGTTTTGATACCAAGGGTTATAGTAACCATTTGGATTCGCAAACTTGTTATTTCTCCAATCTGAATATCTTGTGATATCAACGTTGCTAGGCATGTTCAACATTTGAACATACATATTCGCAGTTTGAGTGGTAATATCATATCTGTTTTGCGTATAAGAAGTAGCATACGTCATGAATAAATTCTTAGTATATCTTCTTGTACCGTTCAATCTAACATTCGCACGATTGTAATTATCACCTGGAGTGGTTCCAGTTTGTGAAATGTATTGACCAGAAAAATATTGAGATGAATTCGCATCACCACTTGATACGTTGAAATCTGTTTGTTGGATCATACCCGTTTTCCAGAAATCATTGTGACCAGGATAATACTTATAATCAGTAGAATCTTGAGATCCATCTTCTAAAGCTGGACCTAAAGCTCTTCTTGATCCGTCGAATGCAGGACCATAAGACTGGTTCTCTAAATAAGAGAAGTTACCACGTCCAAATTGGTCAACACCGTAACCAGATCCACCCGCACCAAACTTAGTTTGAATTTTAGGGAAGAAAGCTACGCTTTCGAAAGTAGTTGTTTGAGAAACACCCACTTGCGTGAAGCCATTTTTACCTTTCTTAGTAGTGATAATCAAGGCACCGTTAGATGCTTGAGAACCATACAAGGCAGCCGCACCAGCACCATTCAATACTACTACGTCTTCCACGTCTTCAGGGTTTAAGTTACCCAATACAGCATTTGGAACAATTACGTTATCCAAAACTACAAGGGCTTCGTTATTACCCGTTAAAGAACGTTGACCTCTAAGTACCAAACGGAAGTTAGGGTTGATACCACCACCAGTATTACTAATTTGTAAACCTGCTACCTTGCCTTGTAAGTCAGCAGAGATACTCGTTGCTTTACCAGCAATTAAAACATCGTTTTTGATGATTGTACCAGCAGTACCAATCTCTTTACGTCTTGTTTTAACACCACCTGCAGTTACGACTACTTCATCCATCGTATTTACGGATTCAGCTAATTCCACATTAATAACTGCAGCGCTTCCTACTTTTACTCTTTGAGATCCCATCCCAACAAAAGATAATAATAGTACATCGCCATTTTCAGCTTGCACAGAAAACTCACCTTTAGAATCAGTCAGAACCGCTTTGGTAGCTTTTCCCTGAACTCTAACAGTAACGCCTTCTAAGGGTTTAGCGTTAACATCCGTAACCTTCCCTTTGACACTTCTACCTTGACCAAACGTCACTAGGGTAGAAAAGATTAACACAACGAGTGTGTAAAAGAGTTTTTTCATACTCAGAATTTAGATTAAATAAAAATCGAATTGCAGGATAAATTTAGTAAAAATTCTCTATAAATGTTAACAATTAGTTAATGACAGGGCTCAAATTTTCCTATAAATGAAAATGTTTTTTTATAAATACATGTTTTTAAGCACTTTACATATTTATTTTTTTAAAATTTTCTTGAAAATTGTTTATTTTTTACTCTATGTCGATCGATGAATATTGAACAATGGGCATAAAAAAAGCGCCCAATAACTTATTGAGCGCTTTTGAATATGGTGAAAACAGCTAGGATTTAGCTACCTCTGGAACCTCCTGTTTTGATTGGTTTTTTATTCGCACCACCACTTGATTTTGTGTTGGCCTTTGCGATAAACTTTGAACTCCCTCCCGCCTGAGGCGTTGTTTTAGTGGTAGCTGCTGCTTTTTTATCCGCTACTTTTTTATTGATTGCAAATCCCATAACAAATATTTTATACCCTAAAAGTAATTAATAAAAGTTGAAAAATTGGCGATCCGCTTTTAAATCTTTACCGTACTCATACCGCCATCCACATGCAATATTTGGCCAGTAATCCAACTAGATTTATTAGACAATAAAAAGCAAGCCATTTCTGCAATATCGTTGGCGGTACCAATTCTTTTTAAAGGATGTCTTTGTGCATTT
>CANKWR010000035.1 GCA_947487525.1 Bacteroidota bacterium | reverse complement strand
GGGGGATCAACTTAAATAAATAATTCTGCCTCCGGCAAAAGCGGTATTTCCCGAAGTGGCCATATAAGTTAAAATCGCATTTCGGGCACCATTAATATGGTTGCTAATGGAATCCTTGCTAATGGGGATGTATTTAACGCCACTGGTGGTACCACTGGTTTTGGCAAAATAAATGGGTAGGCCCTTCCAAAGTACATTGGGGGTCCCTTTTTTAACCAATTCGATATAGGATTTTAGACCTTCATAGTCTCTAATAGGTACCGCCTGCTTAAAACTGGGGTAGTCTGTGATGTGATAAAATCCATGATCCTTGCCAAATTGGGTGCCTTTTCCGACCTTAACTAATTGATTTAGAATATTTTGCTGATCCTTCACCGCATTTTTGGCCTGCTTTTGGAGCTTATAATAGACCATTTTGGCAAATGGTTTGGCAAGAAGCGACTTGAAATTAAACATGTATTCAATTTTGGGATTGGATCAAGGACAAATTTAGGTAGTATTTCATTGAAGTTCAAAGGACTTTGTCGTTAAAAAGGATATTTTAAAGCGATTATTATATTTTTTGAGAATTACTTGCAAATTGGGAGAAAAATAATTACCTTTGCGGTCCTAATTTTGGATAATTATGTTAGCAGTAGTAAAAATCGCAGGACAACAATTTAAAGTACAAGCAGGAGATAGCTTGTATGTACCTCACCTGCAAGGTAAAACTGGAGACAAGGTTGAATTCAACGATGTATTATTCGTTGATAATAATGGAAGCATTTCTTTCGCTACAAAAGCGGTAGTAAAGGCTGAAATTACCAACGACTTAGTTCAAGGTGATAAAGTGATCGCTTTTAAAATGAAACGCAGAAAGGGTTTCCGTAAAAAGCATGGTCATAGAACACATTACACTCAAATCAAAATCGAAAACATCGCATAATTCAAATTATGCGGGGTTTAGTCAATAACAGTATAGTAAAACAAACGCACTATGGCACACAAGAAAGGTGAAGGTTCCGTAAAAAACGGCCGTGATTCACAAAGCAAACGTTTAGGTGTTAAGATATATGGTGGTCAACCAGCCTTATCGGGCAATATCCTTATACGTCAAAGAGGTACGCAGTACCACCCTGGTAAGAATGTAGGATTAGGTTCTGACTTCACTTTATTTGCTTTATCTAACGGTGTAGTTGAGTTCAAAAAGGGCAAAAACAACAAAACAACCGTTTCTGTTTTGCCTGTTGAAGTGGTAGCTTAAAAAAAAAGTTTTGTAAATATGAAAAAAGTTTCTACTTTTATGGATATTTACTAACCATTAAATCTAAAAAACATGGCAACTGCAAAAAAAGCGGCTAAAAAAGCTGCTCCTAAAAAAGCTGCAAAGAAAGTCGTAAAGAAAGCTGCTCCTAAGAAGGCTGCTAAAAAAGCTGCTCCTAAGAAGGCTGCTAAAAAAGCTGCTCCTAAGAAAGCTGCTAAAAAAGCTGCTCCTAAGAAAGCTGCTAAAAAAGCTGCTCCTAAGAAAGCTGCTAAGAAGGCTGCTAAAAAGAAATAATTATCCTCGGATAATGTTGAAAGTCCCTTCGATTCATTCGAGGGGATTTTTTTTGCCCCAAATTTTATGCCTACTGCATTGCCCTACTCGCTGCACTTATTATCTTTACACATGCACAATTACGAAATTGAAGAATACTTTACATTGCTTGCAAAACTCATGGACATTCATGGCGAGAATGAATTTAAAATTAAGTCCTATAGTAACGCAGCCTATACATTAGACAAACTCACAGAACCCGTTTGGGATATGAGTCCTAGCCAACTGTATGCGATACGTGGTATAGGGGAAGCCATTGGTAAAAAAATTCAAGAAATAATTGAGACAAAACAATTAAGCCTACTCAACGAGTACATACAAAAAACACCTCCTGGTATTTTGGAGATGTTAAAAATAAAAGGACTTGGTCCTAAAAAAATTGTCACCATTTGGAAGGAATTAGAAATTGAAAGTATTGGTGAATTATTATACGCATGTGAAGAAAACCGTTTAGTAAAATACAAAGGCTTCGGAGAAAAGACCCAAAAAAATATTCAAGAAGCATTGACTTTTTATTTGCAGCATCAAGGAAATTATTTGTATGAACAAGTGGAAGAGGTAGCAAAAAATTTACTTCAAAACTTAATGGATACATTTCCAAATGAACAACATATTATTAGTGGCGCATTCAAAAGACAAATGGAATGGTTGGGATTTTTAGATGTGGTTACTACCCTTTCAGCAACCCAATTGGTGGAATGGTTGTCCCAAAAATTGTTCAAAATTGAGAAAAATGAAGACTATTTTTCCTGTAAAGGAGAAGATAATTTTGAAATTAGATGGCATTTGGGCCCTTCTGAAAACTTTTTTTGGAAAGATTTTACCCTTTCCTGCGATCCTGCCTTCTTAGCTGCCTGGGAAAAATTACCTGATTTCAAAATGGCGTCCTTCCCTACTGAATTATCCATCTTTGAGCAGGTAGGTGTCCATTATATACCCGCACCACAAAGAGAGCTCCCTGAAATGATCACCCTTGCAACTGCAAAACCATTGGCGAAGACCATATTGCCATCCGATATCAAAGGCATTATCCATTCCCATAGCACTTGGAGTGACGGTATTCATACCATTGAACAAATGGCAGTGGCGGCTATACAACAGGGCTATGAATACTTGGTGATTAGCGACCACAGTAAGTCGGCTTTTTATGCCAATGGTTTACAAGCCGATCGCATTATGGCGCAACATAAAGAAATTGACGCACTCAATAAAAAACTTGCCCCCTTTGTAATTTTTAAAAGTATCGAGTCCGATATTTTAAATGATGGTAGCCTGGATTATCCCGATGAAGTACTTGCCAGTTTTGATATTGTGATTGCCTCCGTGCACTCGAATTTAAAAATGACGGAGGAAAAAGCCATGATGCGTTTATTAAATGCCATCAACAATCCTTATACCAGCATTTTAGGACACCCTACTGGCCGATTATTATTAAGTCGAAAAGGTTATCCTGTAAATCATGAAGCCATCATTGAAGCTTGTGCGGAACACAATGTGGTCATTGAATTAAATGCACACCCACGACGTTTAGATATGGACTGGAGGTATATCCAAAAAGCAATAGAAAGCGATGTGCTCATTTCAATTGATCCAGATGCCCATGCTATTGAAGGATATGATGACTGTAAATACGGGGTGTTGGTAGCGCAGAAAGGGGGATTAACTGCTGCCCATAACTTAAGCAGCTTTAGTTTATCTGAAATGATGGAATTTATTGCTTACCAACACGAGAAAAGGCCTTAAGATTTTAATTCGTTTCTAATGCGCTTCTTTCACATAAACAAAAAAGTCTCCGGGCAATAATTCAAATGACACTTGATGGTTAAAATTAAAAGTTAAACCAGAAAATACATTTTGAAAATCTCCATTTAATTTTTCATGCCCTATTTGTAACTTATGGTGCTTGTTGGATAAATTTAATAGCACAAATACAGTGGACGCCGCATCCTGTCTTATATAAGCCATTACACCATCGGTTGCTACTGGTAAATTAAAAGTATCCCCACTTATAATTGCAGTATGTGTAATGCGAAGCTGACTTAATGTTTTATAAAAATCATGTAAAGCGGGTTTTTCAATCCACTCAATTTGATCCTTGTCAAAAAATTGTAGGCGTTTATGATTTGGTAATTCTTGGCCACTATAAATTAAGGGGATCCCTTTCCAAGTATGTGTAAAAACGGCCCATGCTTTTGCAGCAGCACCATACTTTTCATGTTCCGTTCCATTCCAACTATTTTCATCATGATTGGAAGTAAATAATAATTTAGTTGCCCCTACTGGATATTGAGAATAGCCATGTAATACATTGTACACCTCATGTATCCCCACATCCCCTTTGGCCATTTTTTCAGAAGCATGCATAAAGGCCCAAGCGTAGCTTGTATCAAAAACCTGGTGGTAATTTACCTCCTCACATTCCGCAAGCCAATACAAAGGCTTAATGGTGTCCACTGCCCTACGTGCATCGATCCAAAAATCCAATGGTACTAAATGGGCCATATCGCACCTAAATCCATCAATTTTAAAATCACGCACCCAATATTGCATTGCGCCAATTAAAGCATTGCGCATTTCTACGTTTCCATAATTTAAATCTACCACATCCTCCCATCCGTTTCTTTCTGTAAACTCGCCTTTATCGTTTCTGGTAAACCATTCAGGATGTAATTCCATCCACTCATGTCCACGTCCCGTATGGTTGGCAACCCAATCAATAATTATTTTTAACCCCAATGCATGTGCTGATGTAACCAAATTGGAAAAGTCCTGTTCGGTACCAAATTCAGGATTAATTTTGGTATAACTACTACATGCATAATAACTACCTAGGGTGCCTTTTTTCACTTTTTCACTTATTGGTGTAATGGGCATTAACCATAAAATTTGCACCCCCATTTCTTTTAGTCTAGGTAAATGTGCTTGAAAGGCAACAAAAGTTCCTTCAGGCGTGTATTGCCTAATATTCACTTCATAAATAATGGCATTCTTTGCCCAGCCTACCATATTGAAATTCGCATCCATTTTTATGCAATTTTTTTTAGCCTAATTTTATTATCTTGTCCTATACTTATTATTCAACTATCCCATGAGTGAACCAAAACCAAATCTAGACCGCAAATTAAGTCTTTTGCACGCAACAGCCATCAATATGATTGACATGGTCGGCATTGGTCCCTTTATGGTTTTAAGCTTAGTAGCAGGAAAAATGGGCGGCCCCTATTTTTTATATGCTTGGATTGCAGGCGCCATCCTTTCCTTTTTAGATGCCATGGTTTGGAGTCAATTGGGTGCCGCATTGCCAAAAGCGGGGGGTAGTTTTAATTTTTTAAATGAAGGCTATGGTGGGAAAGCGGGAAGATTAATGAGTTTTCTTTTTGTTTGGCAAACCATGATTCAAGCGCCTTTGGTAATTGCATATGCCGCAATTGGATTTAAAAGTTATGCGAGTTACTTTTTTCATTTAGGTCCCTGGGAAGGGAAAGCCTTAAGTGGAGCAGTCGTAATTTTAGTGGTTGCTTTATTATACCGAAAAGTAGAATCCATTGGAAAAATTTCGGTGTTCCTTTGGGTGATTGTATTAGGCACTATTTTATGGATCATTGGAGGAGGAATTACACATGGTCAATTCCTTGAGCCAATCAAACATATAAATGATGGAATTAGTTTAGAAGGCGTTTTTACTTTAAAAAACAGTTTTTTTGCAGCACTGGGATTTGCGAGTGTAAAAACTATTTATTCCTACTTAGGCTATTATAATGTTTGTCATTTAGGTGCAGAAATAATTAATCCAAGTAAGAATATTCCAAGAAGTATGTTTATTTCTATTGCCGGAATCACCCTTTTATATTTAGCAATGAATATTAGTGTATCCAGCGTTTTGCCATTTTCGGAATTAACCAAGGACATTCAATCAGGTTCTGGATATAACGACTATGTGGTAAGTACCTTTATTGAAACCCTTTATGGGCATACTGCTGGCATCATCGTTACAATACTTATTTTAATTGTTGCGTTTTCGTCTTTGTTTTCTGCTACCTTGGGCTATAGTCGTATCCCCTATGCCGCTGCTCAAAATAAAAATTTCTTTCCGTTTTTTGCTACCCTACATCCTACCTTGAAATTTCCCCATCGATCCTTGCTCGTTTTAGGGGGTATCGCTTTTGTATTTAGTTTATTATTTAAATTGGAGACGGTCATTGGCGGCATCATCGCAATGCGCATTATCATCCAATTTATTGGACAAGCCATTGGATTATTAATACTGTATCGCAGAAAAGGGAAAGCATTCTTCCCATGGAAAATGCCATTATACCCTTTACCACTCATTTTAGCAATTTTAATTTGGGGTGCTATCTTCTTTTCAACAGGTACTAAAATGATGATTAGTAGTATCGTCGTAATTAGCCTTGGAATAGTGGCATACTATTTAGCCAAAAAAATGAAATGGATTGACACAGAGAACCCAATAGAATAATTGCTTTTTATTTACTTTTTGTTGCAATCCCACTCATCAACAAGCCTAGTACAATGCCAATAATGAGGCCTAGTTTAATATTTTTCAAAAACCATCCAAAGCCCAGTCCTATTAATACTAAAACGAGTATACTAATTGCTCTTCTCATCCTTAATGTTTAGGCAATGAAATGATATTGGCCAATAACTTATAGGCTCCTGGATTACCCGCTGGCAATTGCCTAAATAATACCAAGCTTAGATAAACCATGTTTCCCTTCCCATAAGGTGCTATTAATAAGCTTCCATTGCTAGGTGCTTCCCCTTTGTCATTCATGGTAAGTGGCGCTTCAAAATGAGTATCAAAATTATCTGATTGATACGTACTTCGCTCCTGTGTCCAATTTTCAAAATCGGCACTTGTAATTTTATTGGGGGAATTTAAAACAAGATGATTTGGTAAAGTAAAATGTACTGGTACATTTTCCTGTGAAACGCGTTTACCCGAATTCACGGAGAATTTATATGGCCCTACTTTAACTGGCTTAATCCCTACTTGATTACTTTTCAAATATTGTACCACCAAATTGCCCCCTTGTTCAACATAGGCATTTAGAATGTCATTTTTGTCTGTTAAAAATGGAAACATATTGTATGCACGAATACCCACTACAATGGCATCAAATCCTTTTAATTTTTCAGCAGTAATATCTGCCTCGGTTAAATGGGTAACGGTAGCCCCTAATTCTACTAAGGCTTCTGGCAACTTATCACCAGCTCCGTCAATGTATCCAACTTGTATGGCCTTATTTTTGAAATCCAATGAAACCATTTTAGTGGTGGCAGGAGGAAAATAAGTAAGGGTTGGAATATGGTCGTAGTTGATTGTTTTTGTGTACACCGCATCAGCAGGCGTTGGCAATGGAGCCGTCGCTAATTTTACAGTGAACTGATTTTGTTTGCTTGGTTTATTGAATTCAATAGTTTGGTACCCCACTGCAATTGGTTTGCTGTCTTTGAGTAAACTAACTTCCTTGTCATATTTAAATTGTGTAGCCGGAACCACCACCAAAGGCTGATACACATCCCCTTTGGTCGGGTCTGTGAACTTATATTGAACGGGTATTTCAAATTGAAACCACTCTTTTTCAATCCTCAATCCTACCTGCATCACAAAAGCAGGTTTATTTTCGGGCGCTCCAATCATGGCTTGATCCTTGACAATAAACATCCCTTCCGTTTTTGGATACACTAGCCAATAAGGTTGCGCTATTGGCATGGTGGAAGGAACTTGAAGTGCGAAATCCAATTGAAAATTTTGATTCGGCATCAATGTTTTATTCAATACCGTGTCAGTATGATTGGGGAAATTTAAATTCATTAAAACCGAGGATACCGCTGCTCTTTGATTTAATAAAAATTGAACCTGTACTTTATCACCAGGCACGAGTTGTTGTTGCTGCGTGGTTGCCTCCATATAAATGCCCGCACAATCTTGTATAATAGATTGTACTTGTGCTAATTTATACCTACGCCAATTGGAATTAGGCAATGGGATACTTTCAATACGCTTTCTTAGTTGAACCAAGGCAGGTACTGACTTTTCAGGATGCATGATATCATAAGCTTGATAAATAGAATCAATTGTATTTTCAATATTGGTTTCGCCCAATCTTGACCAACTGGTATTGACCTCATCCATAATATCTGTTTTCGCAGGCGCACCTCCCGTTAATTCAAAAAACTCATAACTAGTTCCTCTTCTTCTTGGCCTGCCCTCTCCCTGACTCTTGTGCATGGTACGTGCTTCTGCTCCAATTTCACCATAGCTTTTTCCTAAAATTGGATTGTATCCTCCCACTTGTAATTTTAATTGATTGTCATTGGTGGTATTGACGGTGCCAAAATTAAATGTGTTCCATAAAATTCGCTTCGCCTGCCATACCGTTACGCCATGCTTAAACTGCTCCGGAAATTTATTGGGATCCGCCGCCGCTATAAATGCCTCATTGGCAATAATTGCCGAAGCTGAGTGGTGGCCATGTCCTGCCCTCGCATCCCCAGGGAACCTAGAAATAATAATATCTGGTTGAAATTTACGAATCACCCAAACTGCATCACTTAATACTTTATCATGATCCCAAATTTGCAATGCTTCCTCGGAGGATTTGCAATATCCAAACTCATACGCCCTTGTAAAATATTGTTCAGCGCCGTCAATTCGACGTGCTGCCAATAATTCCTGAGAACGGATCATACCTAGTTCTATTCCTTGTTCTTTCCCAATTAAGTTTTGCCCACCATCCCCGCGTGTTAAACTTAAATAGGCAGCTCGGAAATTTCTTTCTTTGGTTAAATAGGGTAAAAAAGAATTGTTTTCATCATCGGGATGTGCGGCAATGTACAATACACTGCCTAAGGTTTTTAAGCTTTTAATTTGTGCAGCAATTTCTGCACTATTTTTTTGCGCCAAAATAGAGGTAGCAAAAAACAAACTTCCTACGACGATTAATAAACCCAATTTTTTCATACCTATTGAATAGTTACTCACCAAATGGTGACTTTGATTGTTTATTTACCATTAAAAAAAACAGCATTGGATAAAACGAGCTTTCCACTTTCCCAGAAATTTCTGAAAATTGGATCATCTGCTAAGAAAACAAATTTTCCCGCACCCATTTCTTTTACGCCAATCACTACCCCTTCCTGCAATGCTTCTTTGGCTTTAACACCGGCAAAACCTGCCACATGACTGTCTTTTTTAATCACCCCTACATTCCAATAATCATTGGTCACTTCGTAGGTTACCATGTCTTGTTTTAAATCATAATATACGCCACCGGTTCCATAACCAATAGGATGCGTTTCATCCATATATACTTTATAAATTGCACCTGGTATTGAACTACGTAAATAGTCGGTCACAGCATCGCCATATTTAGCTATTTTATTAATGTCGGCTTTTTCAGTCTTTGGCAATTCCTTCACCTTAACACCCCAATCCGCATTACTTGCCAACTGAGATGCAGCTGATTCAAATGCAATTAACACGCCCCCTTTTTTTACAAATGCTTGAAGCTTATCACTCACTGCCTTACTATTAATATCTCTATAGCCTCCCTCTGGTACAATAATTACATCATACTTTGCAATATCAATTCTATTGAAATTTGAATAGTTCAATTGCGTAATTGGATAATTTAATTGTTGTTCAAAAAAGCTCCATACTTCCCCAGCGGCCAATGCGGAAACATACTCACCCGTTAGCATGGCTACTTTTGGAGCATGACTAATTATTTTAACATCAGGTGAACCAAAGTCAGCGCCTTTTTCCGCCCAACCTGAACCCACTGGAATGGCTTCAATATTTGCTGCGTCACAAATTGCTTTGGTATCAGCAGCCCAATTATCCCCATTGCTTGTTTTTAATATAATTAAAGTACCTGCCTCATATTGTTTACCTCCTGCGGTAAATTGCTTTTCGGCATACCTCACTTTAATATTTTTATGTAAAATAGCCGCCAACACTTTTGCAGAAGCAAATGAATTATACGGAATTAAATATCCATATTGTGCAGGTGCAGATGCAGCCGCTTTTACTTCAAAACCTGGCGTGATGCTTAATGCTTCTTTGGATGCATAGCCATGCACTCCATATACATAAGGCAATGACCAAGCGGTAATGTCATAGGTATTTGAATCATTCACTTGTGTAATAGGTTCTAATAATACACGCGCCAGTACGCCATGTGCTTGCGCTACATTCACGGCCAAAGTATATCCTTCATTCACAAAGCTTCCTTCTTTTTTGGTAGCATAATCAAATCCCTTGAATGCAGTGTTGATGGTGCCGTACTGAATATTGTTTTTCTTTAACAAAATAGCCAAGGCTGCTAAGGTATTTGGATTTTTAGCAGTCATAACAAAAGTCTTGTAAGTAGAAGCTGTTCCTAAACGGCTATTGTCATAATACTTTTTAAACTCCTTCAATAAATTATCCTTATTCGCCGCACTAATTTCAATAGTGGATAAGCTTGTTGTAAAATGATGTGTTGCTCTTGTAACCAAGGTTAATGTATCCTCGTCCTTGTTTTGGACACCTAAGCCAGCGCCAATACCTCCTTGTTCATAAGTCATCCCAATTGCCCCATTGTACATAGGGTAGGTATCTCCGTAGGAAGGATACAATAAATCGAATCTTTCTTTGGTAAAGAACAACCAATTATTTTGGTCAAAATATTTCGCATGGTTCTTGCCAATTTGGTATTGAAAATCTTTTTGCCAAGGCGTTAATACATCATGCAATGGTTCAGCAGCAGGCGCAAAATAATAAGGTTGATTATACCCTTGTTCATGAAAATCAACATGCACTTGTGGATACCATTGTTGGTACAAAGGAATTCTTTGTTTTGTTTCAGTTTGTGTTTGCCAAGCCCAATCTCTATTTAAATCAAAATTATAGTGATTGCTTCTTCCAGCTGGCCATGGTTCCATATGTTCTCTGGAATAAGGATCTGCATTATACTGAATGCCTACTGCATTATTGTACCAATTCACATAACGGTCACGCCCATCCGGATTAATACATGGATCAATCATCACGATGGTATTTTTCAACCAGTCTTTTGTTTTTGTATTTGTCGGATCTACTAAAGCAAATAAGGTTAACATCGCTGCTTCAGAGGAAGCGGGTTCATTGCCATGTACATTATAACTTAACCAAACAATGGTAGGCTGATTCAAATCCGTTACCGAACCATCAATCAATCCGTTATTGTGTTTTTTGATTTCTTCCAACTTTGCCATATTTTCAGGCAAGCCAATTGCGGCAACGAGTAAATCGCGTCCTTCATTGGTTTTACCATAGGACATTATTTTTACCATGTCTGGCTTTGCTTGTGCAATGGTGTTAAAGTAGGACACAATTTGGTGATGCCTCGTAAATTTGGTACCCACTGTATAGCCTAAATAACTGGCTGGACTTGGGACATTTTGAGCCTGCAATAAACAAGCGTTAAATACGAGCAATAATACCAAAACCAAGGACTTCATGATTCTATTTTGCATATGGATGTTTTTGTATAATGAATGGACAAATAGGTACTAAAAATAAGCAAATTTTAGCCTTAAATAAGGGATTGATTCCGAATAGTTTTACACAAGTGGCACCCCCTATTTTGTTGAATACTAAATAATTAAGTAATTTACTGTTTCAATCCACTCGTATGAAGCTACTAAATGCAAACACAAAGTCATTCATGGCCATTGTAGGCTTGATTACATTGCTCAATGGGAATTTGTTAAATGCGCAAAGTTTTTTTAAAACACATACAGCCATTAATCCCTACCAGTATGAAGTGATTAAAGAAAAGTCCTTTGAACACGCAGCAGTGAGCTCCGCACATCCCCTTGCAAGTATGGTGGGTGCAGTAATTATGCAAGAAGGCGGCAATGCATTTGATGCGGCCATTGCAACGCAATTTACGTTGGCTGTGGTTTTCCCAGGTGCAGGAAATATTGGTGGCGGTGGATTTATGTTGGCAAGAAAAGCCAATGGTGAGTTAATTGGCATTGATTATCGGGAAGCGGCTCCCAAAAATGCCAGCAGAGATATGTATTTAGATGATAAAGGAAATGCAATAGAGACTAAATCAAGAAATGGGGCTTTGGCATCTGGTATTCCAGGCAGTGTGGCAGGGATGATTAGTACCCTTAAGTATGCAAAAAAAACATTGGCTGAATTAATTGAACCTGCTATTGAACTGGCTGAATTTGGATTTGTAATTACAGAAAGAGAAGCGCGAGGATTGAATAATGAAAGAAATAATTTTTTAAAGAATAGTTCAGCCCCTTGTGCATTTACTTCTAAGGTATGGAAAGCAGGTGATACTTTATTTCAACCTGACCTTGCCGCAACCTTAAAGCGTATTCAGGAAAAAGGGTTGGCTGGTTTTTACCAAGGGCCTACTGCGGATATGATTGTTGCTGAAATGAAGCATAGCGGCGGAATTATCACCAAAAAAGATTTAAAAAATTATCAACCAAAATTTAGAAAACCCATAGAATTCGATTACAAAGGGCACCATATTATTAGCTTCGCTCCCCCATCTAGTGGCGGGATTTTAATTGCACAAATGATGAAAATGATTGCCCCTTATGATATTGAAAAAATGGGCTTTAATTCAGAAGCATCGGTGAGTTTAATGATTGAAGCACAAAGACGTGCTTATGCAGACAGAGCAGAACATATGGGTGATCCTGATTTTTGGAAAGTACCTGTCAAAACACTCATTAGCGACGAGTACACTTCGGCAAGAATGAAAGACTATCAACCAGGTGTTGCTGGAAATAGTACCGTCGTGCAAGCAGGACAAGCCTATGAAAGTGAGCAAACCACCCACTTTAGTGTAATAGATGCGGAAGGCAATATGGTAGCAATTACCACTACCTTAAATGATACCTATGGCAATAAAACCATTGTAGCGGGTGCTGGTTTTTTATTGAATAATGAAATGGATGACTTTAGTGTAAAACCAGGGGTACCCAATATGTACGGTGCTATTGGAGGTGAAGCCAACGCTATTGTACCAGGAAAAAGAATGTTGAGTTCAATGACGCCGACCCTAGTCACCCTAAACAATAAACCCTACATTAGTATCGGCACACCAGGTGGCACCACCATTCCCAATCAGGTATATGAAGGTCTTGTAAATATCATTGACCATAAAATGAGCATAAAAGCAGCCATTGATGGCCCGAGATTCCATCACCAATGGATCCCGGATATGATTGGCGTTGAGTCCGATTTTCCAGAAGCGACCATTACTGCATTAAAGGCGATGGGCTATACCATTTCAAAAAGAGGCAGGTTTGGTAGAATGGATGGAATTCAAATTTCAAAAGATGGCAATCGAGTTGCTGCGGGGGACAAACGTGGCGACGATAGTGTTGCTGGATTTTAACATTTGATTATCAGGCAATTATAAACCAATTTTATCCCGTTGTTTCAAGCGCATTTTTGTATTTTTACAAAAACCATTTTTCTTGTTCAAAAAGAAGTTTTTAATCCTAAGAATACTCCTTGCTAGCTTGATTGGACTACTCCTTTTATGCTATCTTTTGCTATATGTACCTGCCGTACAAAATAGCCTTGGGCATTTTGTTGCCAAACGCATCTCCAATAGTATTGGTACTGAAGTGAGTGTAGGTAAAGTGGGATTCTCCTTATTTGACAAATTAGATATTGAAAATGTACTTATTCGGGATGAGCATAAAGACACCCTGCTGTTTTCAAAATCTTTTAAATTACGCATAAGTGATTTAGTTTTTTCAGAAAACGATCCTACCATAAAATTTATTGGACTTAATAAAACCATTGTATATTTCAATCGAAGTACAGAAAGATGGAATTACCAATTTATTGTTGACTTTTTAAATAAAGACACTGCGAAGTCTACTAGCAAACTTGATTTAAAAAAAATGGATCTATCCAATATGCACTTTGTGCTAAATGACCGATGGAACGGCGAATACGCGGAACTCAATGCCGATCAAATTTTAGTGAATATCAAATCGGCCAAGGACGCAACCATTAAATTAGACCAAGTTAAATTAAACAAGCCCTCCTATTTAACCCAACGCATCAAGGCACTCAATCCAAAATTAGGACAGGTTCAAAATAATCAAAACAATGATAAAGGGAAAGGGGCTGACCATAAATTAAATCTTGTTGTAAATGAATTAGAAATAATTAATGGCAAATATTGGATAGAACAGAATTACAAAAAACCATTATCCTATTTTGATGGGGATCATATTAGAATGCAAAACATCAATGCCAGCATCCGTCAAATTGTACTGCTCAATGACACGGTTCGAGCGCAGGTTAAATCATTGCAGGTAAAAGAACGATCTGGATTTGAAATAAAAAAATTATCTGCAAATTTTAAAATGACTCCAAAAATAATGGAGTTTGATCAACTGAACTTGAAAACAAATAAAAGCAGTCTTGGCCCCTACTTTGCGATGGAGTACACTAACATGGGTGCTGACTTTAGCAATTATATTAGCAAGGTGGTCATGAAATCATATTTGAAGCAATCAGTGGTATATATGGATGACATTGCCTACTTCACACCCACTTTAAATAATTTACATCAGAAAATAAATTTAAGTTGCCGATTTGAAGGTACTGTTGAAAATTTTATAGCAAAAGAATTAACTGCACAATACAATAACTCATTTGTAAGTGGAGTATTGTCAATGAAAGGCATTCCAGACATGCGCAATGCGCAGATTAATTTCACAGGTGCTAAAACAAAAACAAACTACACCGATTTAGCCACCTGGATTCCTGACTTAAAAAATATTAAAGAGTTTCCTTTTGAAGCAATGGGAGAACTTCGCTTTAATGGCGATTTTAATGGTACCCTTTATGACTTTGTCACTAAAGGAACGGTAAGTACTAAAATAGGATTGGCAGAAACAAAAATTAGGTTAAAATTCCCAGAGAATAACGAGCCAAGCTACGACGGCATGATCAACACTTACCGATTTAATATTGGGAAATTGCTTAACATCAACTCCTTGGGACTGTTAAATTTTAGAGGGAATATTGCGGGATCCTCTTTTAAAATTGATAAAATAAAAACGAATATTGAGGGCAATATTGACTCTATTGATTTTTACAATTATAAGTATTCCAATATCAGTACTAAAGGATTATTGCAAAAAGGGTACTATAATGGAACCTTGCGGATTAAAGACCCGAATATCAATTTTATCAGTAATGTTGAATTAGACATAAAAAATCAAATACCTAAATTTAATGCAGTTGGTGACTTGGTGAATGCCAATTTAAAGCAATTGAATTTTTCCAATAATGAAATTCAATTAACTGGTTTATTGGACATTAACTTTGATGGAAACAATATTGACAACTTTACGGGATTTGCTAAATTCTTTAATGGGAAACTAAAAGGAACAGAAGCGGCTGTAAATTTCGACTCCCTAAAACTTGAATCCTCCACCACCAATGGGATTAAAAAAATTAAAATTAGCAGTGACGATGCGCAAGCAACCATTATAGGTAAGTTTAATATTTTACGTTTGCCCGAAAGCGTGCAGTATTTTATGCAACGTTATTTCCCTACCTATATCCCTGCTCCAAAAAATACACCGGCCAACCAGCAATTTTCGATTGATGTTAAAACCAACTACCTAGAACCCTATATTAGATTATTTAATAAAGATATTACCGGTTTTAACAACCTTAGTATTAATGGAGATATCAACACCGATAAACAAAGTATCGTATTAAATGGTAAAATTCCATTTGCTAGTTTTAAATACAATTGGGCCAACTATGCAATTAAAGATGGACTGATCATAGGTACCGGCAATATTGACTCTTTAAAATTAGCAATTTCAGCCAATCAGTTTAATTTAACTGATAGCTTGAACTTTCAAAAAACCTCTTTAAGAATTAATACCAGCAAGGATATTTCTCAATTTAATTTTGAAGCTACCAGTGAATCCGCCATTCAGCGTGCTGAGTTTAAAGGAACTATTCAAACCTATAGTGACGGCCTTTCCATTAATTGGCAACCCTCCTACTTTATTTTAAACCATAAAAGATGGGACATTGAGCAGAAAGGTGCTTTAAGTATTCGAGAAAGCAATACCAGTGCTACGAATTTTCGCCTGACACAAGGCATTCAGGAGATGATCATGACCAGTGCCCAAAATCAAAAAAATGGCTTACAATTGGAGCTTAAAAATATTATTTTAGGCGACTTTACTACACTATTGTTCCCTTATCCGCGTCTGGAAGGAATCACCAACGGAAAAGTTCAAATGAGCAATATTTTAAAGGATTTTGAAATGAAAGCCAACTTGCAATTGGCACAATTTGCGTTCAACAATGATTCAATAGGACTGGCCAATATCAAAACCTCCTATCAACACTCAAAAGGCATTGTTCCTTTTGACCTTAGCTTCCCCAATTCCGAATACAATTTAACAGCGAATGGAACTTATAATTTAAAGGACAGTCTTAACCCTTTAGATGCTACCCTTTACTTGAATCATTCTAAATTTAGTTTAATCCAACAATTCATTGGCAGCGTGCTTACTAATTTAGAAGGCCGAGCCAATGGCAGTATTCATTTTGGTGGCAGAATTGATCACCCCTACTTATTAGGTAACGCCAGTCTAGAGGACGCTTCCTTTGTGGTGGATTATACAAAAGTGAAGTATAAAATTGACAATGGTGGCGCAATACAGTTTAACAACGAAGGCATTGACTTTGGTAATTTAATCGTGAGTGATGGTTTAAATAGGAAAGCCAATTTTAAAGGAAAGATTTTGAACCAAGGTTTTAAAAATCTTGAATATGATATTGAAATGACTAGCCCTAAAATTGAATTATTAAACACGGATGTTTTTGACAATGCTAGTTTTTATGGGAAAGCAGTAGGAAAAGCTTCCATGACCATTAAAGGGGTGGAAGAAAATATAAAAATGACCATCAGTGCCGACGTCAATGATAGTTCGCATATCTATTTACCCAATACGACAAGTAAGGAAAGTGGGAAGTCAGATTTTATTGTGTTCAAAAAGTATGGCAAAACCGCTATTAAAAGTGCCGATGTACCTACTTATAATCTATTGGTTGATTTGGAAGTAACTGCAAATAATAAAACCCAAATTGATGTGATCATGGACGAACTCACGGGTGAAGTCATCAAGGGAGTGGGCAATGGTCGTATTAAAATTAAAGCAGGCAATATTGAACCTTTAAGCATAAGAGGGAAATTTAATATTGAATCGGGGAACTATGATTTTAATTTCCAATCCTTTATTAAAAAGCCTTTTGAGTTGATTTCTGAAGCTGGTAATTTTATTGAATGGACGGGGAATCCGAATGATGCAGTCATTCATATCGATGCAAGATATACTGCCGAAAGAGTAAGCTTAAATGAATTAGTGGGTTCTGCTAATTTTAGCAATGCGGTAAAGGGATACCGTGGAAGCGTCTATGTAATTGCAGCATTGAGAAATAAATTATCGCAACCTGAAATTAAGTTTTCACTTGCCTTCCCACAAGGCAACCCAATTAGTTCTGACAATGAATTTTCACAGTTCATTTCTCGATTAGAGCGCGACGATAACGAAATATTAAAGCAGGTGTCCTTTTTAATTGTATTTAACTCCTTTGCGCCAGTTGGATTTAATACCAGCAATAACAATAGTGCTTATACGGTTACTGCCATAGGCATTAATACCATTTCACAATTGGTCACCAAACAATTAAACAAGTCCATCACCAATATCATTAATAAAGCAACAGGAGACAATAGTTTAAGATTTGATATTGGCTCGTCGGTATACAATAGTGGTAATTTATTAGACCCTACTGGTGGAAGTATTCCCATTAATGCCAATAAAATTGACCGAACTAGGGTAAATTTAAAATTAGGACGAAGTTTTTACAACGATAAAATTATTGTGAATATTGGCGGAGACCTCGACTTTAATGTGCGCAATACAAGTGCCATTCAAAATAGTGATTTTCAATGGCTGCCCGATTTGAATATTGAATTCATTATTTCAAAAGACCGTAAACTAAGGGCCATTGTATTTAATCGCAATAGCTTAGACATTAATGGAAGTGCTCTAGGAAAAAGGAACAGACAGGGCGTAAGTATTTCTTACCGAAAGGATTTTGATTAAATTATTTGGTAATGTTTGCTTCAGGAACTTTCTTGCAATGGATGAGTCGATATATATAAAAGTTTCTTAGCAAAACCCCTTTAGTAATCATGGGGATGGTATCCGGTTTCGCTATTTTTTCGAAATAAGCGCCATATAAAAAGTGGGGATCTACCGGTAAATTAGATGGTACAATACAATAAGCATCCTCCCCAATGGATAATCCTTTGGTTTGTAAATTAAGCCAAGCAAATTTATGTACATCCTCTAATTTCCCCACCGCAATGAGGGATTTATGTAAAGGCCTAGCGGTATAAAATAAAAGATGCCCGGCTGGAAACCACTTATGTACAATAATGGGCGCATTGGGCTTTATTTTACCTTCCAAACTATCCTTTTGAACAAGATGTTCAAATGCTTTGCTGAACCCCTCCCAGCCTGTTAAATCATTGATTGGATTGTACTCCCCTAAATTTTCAGTTTTTGTAGATCCTATTTGCTTGGGAAACACATAAATAAACAGTAAAATTCCTGCAACTGCCATCACCAATAAACCTATGGCGTATTTCACTAAGGAAGGTAGGGTATTTTCTTTTTTTGTGTAGGTACTCCAATAAACACCCCCTATGATAAACAAAGCAATAAATCCTGGTCCAGTCCAATGTGGAAGCGTAGAATTAAATAAGGAAAGTACCCAGAATGTTCCAATTAAAGGAAGGCTTAACCACAATAACAATTTTAAAATAGCAGGCTGTTGTTGAAAAGCCATTTTTAATTGCTTGAAATTAAAGAAGGCAATAATAATAGTAAGGTATACCAATGGGTTTTGATAAATAATTTCCCCGACTATTTGTTGTAAAAAACTATCCAAAAGCAAGCCAGTATGCATTACTCTTTTTGAATGAAATTGATAGGTGATAAAATCATTTTGTACATTCCAATAAACAATGGGCAACACACAAAGCAGGGTGATGAATATACCTAAATACAATTTCCATTGCTGTAGGCTTTTGGTTTGATGAAACAACATAAAAGCCCCAAACCCTGCCCATAAATACAGGCCATGCACTTTACTTAAAGTGGCTAACCCTATAAATAATCCCAACAAAATCCAGTCCTTGGTAACAAAATGAGCAGGCTGTTTCACCTGTTTTACCATCCAATAGATACTCCAGGTGAAAAATAATAATTGTGGGCTATCAGGCAGCACAAACAATCCTGCAATAATGGAACTGTAAAAGGAAACCGTATACATCCATGCCGCAATATAACCTGCCTTTTCATCCTTGATAAGGGTGCCCGTTTTGAAAATAAAATAAGTGGCTACTGCTGCGCAAATTATGCTACCCAATCGCATGGACAAAGCGGAAACCCAATGTAAATTTAAACTGGTCACACGCATCATCCATCCCACCATGCCTGGATGATCAAAATGATTCCAATCGGGCTGAATAGCATAGGTATAATAGTATACTTCGTCGTTGCCGAGCTCAATAAAAAAAGATAAAAATATTTTTACAACCAATGTGATAACAATAAGCCAACCAACTTTTTTTTGATATGGTGTAGCGATTGTAAACATAGTTGAAAGAGAGATTAAACTTAAAATACAAATGAGTAAATGAAAATAAAACAACTAATCAAAAAACGTCTTATACAAGATAATACTTTATTTAGTATTGTTTACAAACCAATCCGTAGCCAATGCATACCCTTTTAATCCCAAGCCTACAATACTCCCTACTGCTTTAGCAGTAACATGGGAAACTTTTCTGAAATCCTCTCTTGCATGGATATTGCTGATATGAACCTCAATAACAGGTACTTGAATCGCTGCAATGGCGTCTCCAATTGCGATGGAAGTATGCGTATAGGCTGCAGGGTTAATAATAATTCCGTCCTGTTCAAAGCCGTATTGCTGAATGGCATTCACTAACTCCCCTTCCACATTGGACTGGAAATAGGTGAAGTTAACCTGGGGGAAATCTTTTTTTAATTGTACTAAAAAGTCCTCGAAACTTTCATTGCCATATACACCTGGCTCTCGCTTTCCTAATAAATTTAAATTAGGCCCATTGATGATGGTAATGTTTAGCATGATTAGTTTGCTTTCATTAAAGTGATGAAGTCATCAAATAAGTACCTGCTATCGTGTGGACCAGGTGTTGCTTCTGGATGGTATTGCACACTAGATGCAGGACGGTCTTTTAACTTGATACCTTCGATAGAATCATCATTCAAGTTCACATGCGAAACAATTACATTGTCATGTTTTCTTACTGCTTCAGGATCCACACCAAAACCATGGTTTTGCGTTGTGATTTCAGAACGACCGGTAATTACATTTTTCACTGGATGATTTAACCCTCTATGTCCGTGGTGCATTTTAAATGTGGGAATATCATTGGCACGTGCCAATAACTGATGTCCTAAACAAATACCAAACAAAGGTTTTTTCTCTGCTAATATTTGTTTGATGGTGGTTACAGCATAATCCATGGGTGCTGGATCGCCAGGACCATTGGATAAAAAATAACCTGTTGGATTAAACGCTTTTAACGTCGCAAAATCTGTTTTAGCAGGATGCACCCTTACATGCGCGCCTCTATCTACTAAACATTGTAATATATTATGCTTTACCCCAAAATCCAGTACCGCCACTTTGATGGGTGAATTTACATCTCCTAGTTCATACACTTCTTTCGTACTCGCTGCGCTAGCTAATTCTAACCCATCCATACTTGGCACTGCAGCCAATTGCTTTTTTAGCGCCTCTACATCCAAATTATCGGATGAAATAATACAGTTCATTGCACCACTTGTTCTTACATGCGCTACTAAGGCTCTTGTATCCAATCCTTCAATAGAAACAATATGATTGGCAATTAAATATTCATTCAAATTACCGTCTGCCAATGCACGTGAATACTTTTCTTCTAAATTGCGTCCTATTAAACCATGAATTTTTACCGACTTACTTTCTACATCGGTATCCTTCACTCCATAATTACCAATGTGCACATTGTTCATGATGATAATTTGCCCAGTATAACTAGGATCCGTGAATACTTCCTGATAGCCTGTCATGCCGGTATTAAAACAAATTTCACCAGTCGCAGTACCTATTTTACCAAATGCTTGTCCGTGAAATACATTGCCATCGGCTAAAACTAAGATTGCAGGTTGTGTGGTCATTGGATGATATTATTAAGGGTTGAATTTTGGTATCTAAAGCAAATTTAGGCAAAAAAAAAGGCAAGACCAAAGTCTTGCCTTATATGTTAAATAACGTTGTTCATTATTCAGCAGCTGGAGTTTCCTCAGTAGATGCAGTTTCAGCAGGTGCTTCTGTTGCAGCTTCTGTTGCAGCCTCAGCAGCAGGTGCTTCAGCGGCTTTTTTAGGCGCTGTTGCTTTGCTACGACGTGTTTTCTTAGCTGGTTCAGCAGCAGCATTCACCGCATTACCGTAAATTTCGTTGAAATCAACTAATTCAATCATCGCTTTTTCGGCGTTGTCACCTGGACGAATACCTAATTTGATGATACGTGTATATCCACCTGGACGAGCAGCAATTTTAGGCGCCACCACTGTAAATAATTCTTTTACCGCAGCTTTGTCATTTAAATAGCTGAACACCACTCTGTGGTTGTGCATGATTTCTTCTTTAGAAGCCGTTTTTTTAGTTTTAGTAACTAATGGCTCAACATAGGTTCTTAACGCTTTCGCTTTCGCTAAAGTAGTTACAATACGCTTGTGGGTAATTAACTGAATAGCTAAGTTACTTAACAAGGCTTCTCTGTGTGCCTTTTTACGGCCTAAGTTGTTGATTTTGTCTCCGTGACGCATGACGTTTTATTTTTGTCCTTACACCGTGTCAGGAATTGTAAGGTGTGAGCCCGAAAGCTCGGTTTATAAATGTGATTTACCCTAGTTTTGAAAATTCAATTCTTGAGAATGAATCTTTCCCCTTATTGTAAATCTAATTTGTCTAATCCTAATTTACCTAAATCCATACCAAAGCTTAATCCTCTTTCGATTAATACTTGCTCGATTTCAGATAAAGATTTTTGACCAAAGTTTCTGAACTTCATTAGGTCCTCTTGCTCGTATTGAACTAGTTCGCTTAAGCTGTTGATTTTAGCAGCTTTCAAGCAATTGAACGCACGTACAGAAAGGTCTAAATCTTCTAATGGAGTTTTCAATACTTTTCTTAGTTGTAATACTTGTTCATCCACCACATCCTCTTTCTTATCTTCTTTATTATCAAAAGTGATATTCTCGTCAGTGATGATCATTAAGTGTTGGATCAAAATTCTAGAAGCTTGCTTTACAGCATCTTCAGGATGAATTGTTCCATCAGTAGCAACATCTAAGATTAATTTTTCGTAGTCAGTTCTTTGTTCAACACGATAGTTTTCCATTAAGTACTTTACGTTCTTAATTGGCGTGTGAATAGAATCAATCGCGATATAACCAAATGGCATCTCTTTTAATTTATTCTCTTCCGCTGGAATGTAACCACGTCCTTTATTGATTGTTAATTCAATTTCTAATTTAGCAGATGGATCCATTGTGCAAATCACTAATTCTGGATTCATTACTTGAAATTGTTGAGAAGCTTCTCCTAAATGACCTGCGTTAAATTCACTGCTACCTTTAATAGATAAAGTGATTTTTTCAGAAGTAACATCTTGATCGGCTTTACGCTTAAAACGAACTTGCTTTAAGTTTAAGATGATTTCAGTTACGTCTTCAGTAATTCCTTTGATAGTCGCAAACTCGTGGTCTACTCCTTCAATTTTAATACCAACGATCGCGAAACCTTCTAAAGAACTCAATAATACTCTTCTCAAAGAATTACCTAAAGTCAAACCAAATCCTGGCTCTAATGGACGGAATTCGAATTGTCCTTCAAAGTCATTTGCTTTTTGTAAAACAATTTTATCTGGTTTTTGAAAACTTAATATAGCCATGTTATCATTTTTTTTGTTTGAATCTTCCCTTAGGAAGAAATGTTGTTAAGTGCTACTATTTAGAATACAATTCAACGATCAATTGCTCCTTAATGTTTTCAGGAACAGCTTCTCTTTCTGGCATTGCAATGAATGTTCCAGTGTTGGTTGTTTCATTCCAGTCTACCCAGCTAAACTTGGTGTTTCTTGGACGTTGTTTGCTAATGATAGAAGTGTTGTGCGCACTCTTAGGACGGTAAGTAATCACATCCCCTGGCTTACATGTGTAAGAAGGTATGTTGGTTACTGCACCATTTACTGAAATGTGCTTATGCGCAACTAACTGACGTGCTTCTGGACGACTAGCAGCCAACCCCATTCTGAAAATGGTATTGTCTAAACGAGATTCCAACAATTTGATTAAGTTTTCACCTTTAACACCTTTAATACGAGATGCTTCTTCAAATGTTTTACGGAACTGACGCTCTAGTACACCATAAGTGTATTTTGCTTTTTGTTTTTCTCTTAACTGTAATGCATACT
>CANKWR010000034.1 GCA_947487525.1 Bacteroidota bacterium | reverse complement strand
TATTCTAGTTATTCAATTTGTAATTTAAAACGTTTTTTCAATCCACTCAGTCATGGCATCCACTAATTCGGTATTTTCTTGTTCATTTCCCACCGTTACACGAATCGTATCTTCACAATTAGGAAGACCAGATCGATCCCTTACGATAATCCCTTTTGAACATAAATAACGATATAATTCAGTTGCCCTAGGTATTTTCACCAATAAGAAATTCGTATCCGAAGGATACACTTTTTCGACCTGTGGCATAGAGGCAATCACCTCGGCTAAGGCAATACGCATTTCTACCAAATGTTGAATCATATCATTGACTTGCCCTACTTCCTCTAATGCCTTTAAAACCAACTCTTGCGCCACCATACTGATATTGTAAGGTGCTTTTACTTTATTTAAATACCCCACTACCGCATTACTCGCAAAGCACATTCCTACCCTCAATCCTGCTAAGCCCCATGCTTTGCTCAATGTTTGCAGCACCACCAAGTTAGGATAGTCCTCCAAGGATTGTACAAATGATTTTTGCTTAGAAAAATTAATGTAGGCTTCATCTACAACAACCAACCCGTTAAAATGGTTCAAAACAGTTTCAATATCTATTCTATCCAATGAATTTCCTGTTGGATTATTGGGGGAACATATCCAAATTATTTTAGTATGCTCATCCACCAATTGTTCGATATGGGCCACATTCAATTGAAAGTCGGGCAATAAGGGCGCTGTTTTAATGCCAATATTATGGATGTTGGCATTGACTTCATACATTGGGTACGTAGGGGGACAAATGATAACATTATCCTTGCTAGGTTCACAAAAAGTACGAAATAATAAATCAATAATCTCATCACTTCCATTGCCTAAAAATATTTGAGAAGTAGGTACTTTCTTGATAAAGGAAAGCTTTTCCTTTATTTCCTTTTGGTATGGATCTGGGTATCGATTATACCATTTAGTCAATGGAGAACCCAAACTATTTTCATTGGCATCCAATAAAATACGCGCTTGCCCACTAAACTCCTCTTTAGCGGAAGAATAGGGTTTAAGTTTTTCAATATTGGGTCGTACTACTTTTTTTATATCAAATTGCATAACTACATTTTTGATTCAATCTCTTTTAACCTAATGTAAACCGCATTGGCATGTGCATCCAAACTTTCAGCATTGGCCATTTCCATGACTGCCTTTCCAATGTTCACCAAACCTCGTTCGGTTAATTGCTGAAAGGTAATTTTTTTCACGAAACTATCCACACTCACCCCGCTATACGCACTGGCATAGCCATTGGTAGGCAAAGTGTGATTGGTGCCACTTGCATAATCCCCCACAGATTCAGGCGAATAATTGCCAATAAAAACCGAACCGGCATTGATTATTTTTTCAGCAACAATGTCGGCATTTTCAATGGACATAATTAAATGCTCAGGAGCATATTGATTAATGAACTCCAAAGCTTCATTGGTATTTTCAATCACCACTGCTTTTGAATTTTCCAACGCTTTTGCAGCCAAGTCTTTTCTAGATAACTGTTTCAATTGCTCCTCCAATGCTTCCTGCACTTCGGTCACTATTTTTTCACTGCTTGCTACCAATAAAACCTGGCTATCCGCTCCATGTTCGGCTTGTGATAATAAATCTGCCGCCACAAAGGAAGGAATTGCTGCCGCATCGGCCCAGACACAAACCTCACTTGGTCCTGCTGGCATATCAATTGCGACCCCACTTTGCTGAACAAGTTGTTTCGCTGCTGTCACATACTGATTGCCGGGTCCAAAAATTTTATTCACTTTAGGAACGGTTGCAGTACCATAAGCCATTGCAGCAATTGCCTGCACCCCCCCAATCGTATAAATATGGGTAACCCCTACCAGGGATGCCGCAAAAATAATGGCTGGATGAATTTCCCCTTCAGGATTTGGAGGGGTACATAAAATGATATTTTTACAGCCTGCAATTTTAGCAGGTACTCCTAACATTAATACGGTAGAAAATAAAGGGGCAGTACCTCCTGGAATATAAATACCCACCGATTCAATCCCCACTGATTTTCTCCAACACCAAACACCAGGCATGGTTTCAATGCGATCCATTTTTTGCAATTGAGGAAGATGAAATTTTTCAATATTCCCTTTTGCAGTTTGTATTGCCGCTTTTAAGGCATTGGACAATGCGTTTTCGGCATTGGCTTTTACACTTTCATTTAAAGCAATACTTTGCAATTGCACCTGGTCAAATTCATGGGTATATTTTAATACTGCTTCATCTCCATTTTCTCGCACATCATCAATAATCTGCTGTACCCTTGGCAAAAGCATGCTAGCATCAAAACTAGGCCTAGCTAATATGGATGCCCAGTTGGCTTTAGGGGGGTTGTTAAATACTTGAATCATTATAAAATCATTTTTTCAATTGGAATCACTAAAATACCTTCCGCACCTGCATTTTTCAATTGCTCAATCATATCCCAAAAATCACTTTCCGCAATCACAGTATGTACACTACTCCATCCTGGAGATGCCAAAGGCAAAACGGTTGGACTTTTCATACCAGGTAGCAATGCAATGATTTTTTCCAATTGATCATTCGGTGCATTTAATAAAACATATTTATTTTTCTTGGCTTTTTTTACCGATTCAATACGGAACAATAATCGCTCCAATATTTGTTGCGCTTCCGTTGAAAAGTTTTTGTGCTTAATTAATACCGCTTGAGAGTGCAAGATTGTTTCAGCTTCCACCAATCCATTCATAAACAAAGTAGAGCCACTGCTCACTAAGTCACAAACCACATCGGCCAAGCCAATTCCAGGGGCAATTTCAACACTTCCACTGATTTCATGTATTTCCGCTTGAATGCTATGTTCATTTAAATATTGTTGAACCAATATAGGATAGCTTGTTGCAATTTTTTTCCCTGCTAAAAAGGAGGGGCCTGTAAAAGTTTCTCCTTTCTTTACAGCAAAACTTAAACGGCATTTACCAAAACCCAATTCATAGGCCACTTCCACTTTTTTGGCTTTTTCATACACCACATTCTCCCCTACAAAACCAATATCTGCAACGCCATCCTCAACATACTGCGGAATATCGTCGTCACGAAAAAAGAATAATTCAATTGGAAAATTAGTTGCTTCTGCTTTTAATTTATTTACCCCATTGCCTATGTCAATACCACACTCTTTTAATAAGCGCATGGAATCTTCATTTAATCTTCCTGATTTTTGTATTGCTAATTTTAATTTCATCTACTATTTTATTAAAAATTAAAAGGGCTTACTTGTTAGTAAGCCCTTTGGTTAAATATAGTTACATACCTACACACCCATAGCTTACCCCTTGGATAGCAAATGATGATGGATAGGGTTGTTTAAATTCATATTGCAAATTTACAACCCTTTTATAAATTCCCCAACAAAAAAGGAATAATTTGACTATTTTGTAGGCATAAAGGCCAATATCCTTCAACAAACAATAGTTATTTATGCGCTTCTTTTTACTTTTTGCCTTTTTGGGTGTTTTTAGCCTCCGCTTATCGGCTCAAAAAATAAACTTTCCGAAAAATATACAATTGGTATGGTCCGATGAATTTGATCATGGGACTTCCCCTGACACGACTAAATGGAACTATAATATTGGCACTGGTGAATACGGGTGGGGAAACAATGAACTTCAATATTATACCCGTGAAACTTCAAATGTAAGGGTTGAAAACGGACATTTAATGATTGAAGCAAGAAAAGAAAATAAAGGCGACAAATCCTATACTTCGGCACGCTTATTAACACAGGGCAAAGCAAGTTGGACTTATGGTCGATTTGAAATTCGCGCTAAGTTGCCTAAAGGACAAGGCACCTGGCCTGCAATTTGGATGCTAGGTGACAATATTCAAAAAGTAGGTTGGCCAGCATGTGGCGAAATTGATATCATGGAAGAAGTTTGGAAGGAACCCAATGTGATTAATTGGTCAACCCATTCAAAAAAGTTGAATTGGCCATCAGGCACTCAACAAACCTTTAAAGCAAAGATTGATGAAGCAACCGATCAATTTCATGTTTATCGAATTGACTGGACAAAAACAGGAATTGAATTTTATGTAGATGATCAGTTAAAATTCACGGTACTCAATGATGGAAGGGGCGAGGATTATTATCCATTTATCGCTCCGCAATTTTTAATCCTTAATGTAGCCATTGGAGGCAATATGCCTGGTTTTGTAGTGGATGATGCCATTTTCCCGGTTCGCATGGAAGTTGATTATGTAAGAGTATATCAATAAAAGAATTATTTATGAAACTCAATACAGTTATTAAACATTGGCAAATTACCCTTTTATGGATAGCGCTATTCCCACTCAATAACTTTGCTCAAAATGCATCTAAAACACCCATCGCCAATTTATTAATTGGCACTTATACTGAAAAAGGAAGTAAAGGAATTTACGTTTATCACTTTGATACTGCAACAGGGAAAGCAACCGAGCTAAGTCATACCAACAATAGCTCCAATCCTTCTTTCTTAACTATTTCAAAGGACAAACAAAATGTATACGCCGTAAACGAAAATAAGGAAGGAATGGTGAGTGCTTACACCTTAACCAATAATAAGCTTGTTTTACTCCATCAGAAAAAAACAAAAGGGGCAGACCCATGTTATGTTACATTAAGTCCAGACCAGCATAATTTATTTGTTGCCAATTATTCAGGCGGAAGCTTAACACAGTACCATCGATTTGCGGATGGTTTGTTGTCCAATCCACAACAGTTTATTCAACATAGTGGCAAGAGCATCAACCCCGATCGTCAGGAAAAAGCGCATATTCATGGTGCCTTTTTTTCTCCCAATGGAAATTACTTATTAACGCCTGATCTTGGCATGGACCAAGTACTATTGTACCCTTATTCCAATAGCACAAGTCTTCCACTGGATGTAACAAAAGCAAAAACGATTACTGCGACACCTGGTGCGGGACCCAGACATTTAGCATTTTCAAAAAAAGGGAATTTTATATATGTGATTGAGGAGTTAACAGGAAGTATTAGTGTATATAGTTTTGTAAAGGGCCAGGCTACTTTGTTGCAAAATGTTTTTACCCATTCAAAAACATTTAAAGGAAGTCCCAACAGTGCGGACATTCACTTATCACCGGATGGATCCTATTTATATGCAACCAATAGAGGAGAAGAAAATAACATTGTAAAATTTTCAGTTTTATCCAATGGAAAATTAGATGTCAAAAGTGTAGCCTACTATTCGACCGAGGGTAAAAAGCCAAGAAATTTCACCATGAGTGAAGACGGCAATTGGTTATTAGTTGCCAATCAAGATTCAGATAAAGTAGTGATTTTTAAAAGAAATAAAGCGACCGGTGCATTAATCAATACAGGCAATAGTATAAAAATTTCTATGCCCGCTTGTTTACTCCTATTTTAAGTATTTCAACTAACTTAATTCAAACCAAACTGGGTCAGACGAGGGCCCTTCGGGATGCATATAATTAATGGACAACTCTTTTCCCATTTCAATATCACACAATGTAGTGATTGAAATAGTTTGGTGTTTAAAATCCATTTCATACGCACAATTGGGTTGATTGGAATGATTATAAATGGAAATATATCCTAATGCAACTGCAGCCATTTTGAGGTCTTCCCCCCATTCAAAAATATAATCATACAATAAAGTTTGTTCCAATTTTACGCGCTCATTTGCATCCACTACAATCACAGGTGCAATTTCAATAATGGTATTGGCTTTAATGGGCTCCTGAGTAAACACCCCTCTGCCCCTGTTATTTGATGAAGCTATTGTTAAGAAAGGAAGAATCATAGCCTAAATATAGGGAATACTTAGGATTATTATTAACTTGCACACGATGTCAGAAGAATTAAAAATAGAAGAGGTTAATTTATCTGAAATATTCTTAGAAATTTTATCCAAAGAGGACCCAATTTTACTAAGTACATTTTTAGATGAACAAAATATCAGCGACGTAGTCGAACTGGTGAATGAATTCCCAGAACAGGAGGCGAATATCATTGATCATATGACGGTGCATCGTGCGGTGAGTGTATTTAAGATATTAGACATCAATCAACAAAAGGACATCATTAAGGAATTGCCTGCGCGTAAAACAGCAAAAATTCTGAATGAATTGCCTCCCGATGACCGTACCGACTTTTTAGAAGAATTACCCAAGGCAGCCATTCGTGATTTAATTAAATTATTGGACCCCGAAGAACGTAAAATTACTTTGTCTCTTTTAGGATACCCAGAGGATAGTGTGGGTCGTTTGATGACACCCGACTATGTTTATGTTTATGAATATTATACTGTTGCACAGGTATTAAATAATATTCGCAAATACGGAAAGAAATATGAGACCATCGATGTTATTTATATTATTGATGAGCATGGATGTTTGATAGATGACATTCGTATTAGAGATGTGCTTATTGAAAACCCTGAAGCGATTATTAAAGATATCATTGACGGCAGATACGTTGCCTTAAATGTATATGACGACCAGGAACATGCCAGTCAGGTGTTTAAAATGAATAACCGCACTGCCATTCCGGTAGTGGATGACAATAATGTATTGTTAGGGATTGTAACTATTGATGATATCTTATGGGTGACCAATGAAGAGTTTTCGGAGGATATGCAAAAAATGGGAGGTACCGAAGCCTTGAATGAGCCTTATTTGGACATTTCTATTTTTAAACTTTTCAAAAAACGTATTACTTGGTTGGTCGTTTTATTTTTTGGAGAGATGCTAACAGCTACCGCAATGGGCTATTTCGAAGGCGAGCTTGCTAAAGTTTTGGTATTGGCCACTTTCATCCCATTAATTTTATCAAGCGGTGGCAATACTGGTTCCCAGGACTCTACACTTATTATTCAAGCCATGTCGGTGGGTGAAATTACCATTGCAGATTGGTGGAAAATTTTAAGAAGAGAAATGATCAGTGGTTTATTATTAGGCGTGGTATTAGGACTCATTGGATTTTTCAGGGTAGGTGTTTGGCATATGATTTCACCTGGTTTTTATGGTGACCACTGGATGCTCATTGCCACCACTATTGGTTTCACTTTAGTAGGTGTTGTTATATGGGGAACCGTCACAGGATCTATGTTGCCTATTTTGTTAAAGCGATTGGGCGCTGACCCAGCGGTATCTTCTGCCCCATTTGTAGCTACCCTTGTGGATGTTACAGCAATTCTTATTTATTTTGGATTGGCCTTTTATTTTTTACAAGGCACTTTATTGTAAACCTTATTGTAACCTTAATAGTAATCTTGATAGCAATTAAGTTAATTGACTTTTTAATAGGTCTTTTACTTTTCGCTCCCAATCCTCTTTTGTAATACTTAGCACAATAGAATCTCGTCTTGTACCATCGGGCCTAGGCAAATGACTTCTTAAAATACCTTCCATCCTGCAGCCAATTTTTTGCATGGCAGCAATGCTTCTTTTATTGTCGTTGTCTGCTCTAAACTCTACTCTTTGTAAACCATTTTTTTCAAATGCGAATTGCAACAATAAAAATTTGCAGTGTGCATTTAGGCCAGTGCCCCATACTTTTTGACTGTACCAGGTATACCCTAATTGAGTTGTTTCAAAACCCAATTGCATATCATAAAAACGGGTACTCCCTACATAGCTTTGGGTGGACTTGTCAAACACAATAAATGGATAAGCTGTTTTATCCTCCCTCGACTTTACTGCAGCTTGTATATATCCTTCAAGATCATCTTCTTTTTGAATAGCCACCAAGGAAAATTGCCAGATGGATGGTTCGTTTTTTACATAATCCACCAAATAAGGGGCGTCTGACAGGGTTAAAGGCCTTAATATAACACGATCATCTTCCAATACATAGTCTTTTGTAAAATCAAAATGAGGGTCTACTGACATAAAGTACCGTATTAATGTATATTTTTGCCCAAATTATTGAATTTAACCCAAATCATAAATTATGTGTGGAATTGTTGGATATATAGGACCTAGAGAAGCTTACCCCATTGTTTTAAAAGGATTAAAACGTTTAGAATATCGCGGATACGATAGTACCGGTGTGGCCATTATCCAAGACGGCAATTTACAAGTACACAAGAAAAAAGGGAAGGTGGCAGAATTGGAAGAAGCGGTGACGGGAAAAAATATGCACTCCCATATTTGTATTGGTCATACCCGTTGGGCAACACATGGTGAGCCATCGGATAGAAATGCCCATCCGCATTTATCCAATAATGGCCGCTTGGCCATGTTGCACAATGGAATCATTGAGAACTATGCACAAATCAAACAAGAACTAACCAGTAAAGGATATACTTTCAAAAGCGATACAGATACCGAAGTATTGTTAAACTTTATTCAAGAAATTCAGGACAATAATAAAAGTACTTTAGAAGAAGCATTGCGTATTGCACTAAAAAGAATTGTAGGCGCTTATTGTATTTTATTAATTGACCAGGACGATCCTGATACAATTATCGCGGCTAGAAAAGGAAGTCCTTTGGTCATTGGTATTGGCAAGGGTGAACACTTTTTAGCAAGCGACGCCTCTCCTATTATTGAATACACCAAAGAAGTGGTTTACGTTAATGATTATGAAATTGCGATTGTAAAAGCAGACGAACTTATTTTAAAGAATTTAGGAAACGAAAAGCAAACACCCTTTATTCAGAAATTGGATATGGAATTAGCAGCCATTGAAAAAGGCGGCTACGACCATTTCATGTTAAAGGAAATATTTGAACAACCATCTACCATTTTTGATTGTTTAAGAGGCCGTTTATTGCCAGAGCAACATCAAATTGTGATGGCGGGTGTCGACAATCATATTGAAGCCTTAACCAAAGCTTCTCGCATTATCATTGTGGCATGTGGAACCAGCTGGCATGCTGGATTGGTGGCCGAATATATGATTGAAGAATTATGTCGCATTCCTGTGGAAGTAGAATACGCTTCTGAGTTCAGGTACCGTAATCCAGTAATTCATCCGGGTGATGTAATTATTGCCATTTCACAAAGTGGGGAAACCGCCGACACTTTGGTGGCATTAGAAAGTGCAAAAGAAAAAGGGGCCTTTATATTTGGGGTGGTGAATGCGGTAGGAAGTAGCATTGCACGTTTATCTCATGCAGGCGCTTATACCCATGCAGGACCAGAAATTGGCGTAGCAAGTACAAAAGCATTTACTGGACAGTTGGCCGTATTAACCATGATGGCTTTAAAAATGGCCAAATCAAAAGGAAGCATTTCTGATGAGCGCTATGTGCATTTGGTAAATGAATTGGCTTCGGTACCAGAAAAAGTAAAAGAAATTTTAGCAGATACCACTAAAATTGAAAGCATCGCAAAACAATACAAAGACGCAAGTGACTTTTTATATTTAGGTCGTGGATACAACTTCCCCATTGCATTAGAAGGGGCGCTGAAATTAAAAGAAATCACTTACATACACGCGGAAGGATACCCAGCTGCCGAAATGAAGCATGGCCCTATCGCATTAGTGGATGAAAATTTACCCGTGGTATTTGTAGCCACCAAGGATATGTACTACGAAAAAGTAGTTTCTAATGTTCAAGAAATTAAAGCAAGAAAAGGGCAGGTGATTGCTGTAGCCACCCATGGCGACGATGTACTTCCAACCATGTCGGATCATATTATGTTTGTACCCGATATTGACGAAGTTATTGCCCCACTTTTAAGTGTAATTCCTTTACAATTATTGAGTTATTACGTTGGTATTTACAAAGGGATTGACGTGGACAAGCCAAGGAATTTAGCGAAGTCGGTGACGGTGGAATAATTCTGAGACAGGGTTTTTGGTATTACTGTAAAATTCTTACATTTAACTATGATTGCATTTATAAAGTCCTTCAAATACACGACCCCATTTGTACTGTATTTATTAAGCTACCTGGCTTTTAACAATACGGGCATCTTATGTTGGGTACCCCTTATTTATGTATTTTTCATTATCCCTATTGTAGAATTGTTCATTTCACCGGATCCAAAAAACCTGGACGCGGTAGAAGAACAATTGGCAAAGGACAATAAACTATATGACATTATCATTTGGTTAACCGTGCCTTTACAATATGTATTGCTTGTTATTTTCTTATTGAGTTTTAAGCAAGATATATCAGGCGTAGATATTGCAGGACGCATTGTTGCCATGGGTTTATTATGTGGCGCTTTTGGCATTAATGCAGCACATGAGTTGGGACATAGAACCAATGTTTTTGAGCAATTTTTAGCAAAATTATTATTGCTAACAAGCTTATACATGCACTTTTTTATTGAGCACAATAAGGGACACCATAAACATGTAGCCACGCCGCATGATCCAAGTACGGCAAAATACAAACAAAGCGTATATGCATTTTGGATACAAACTTTTGTAGGCACCTACTTAAGCGCATGGCATATTGCCATTGATGAATCAAAAAAGAAAAATAGGGCAGTTCCTTTTTTAAATAATGAAATGTTTTTATTTCAATTGATTCAAATTGGATTTGTACTTGCCATTTTCTATTTCTTTGGCTTATCTATTATGTTGTATTTTATGGGCGCTGCCTTATTGGGTGCAACCCTTTTAGAGACCGTTAATTATATTGAGCATTATGGATTAAGCAGGGAAAAAGGAACAGGTGAATTATATGAAAGAGTCAAACCACACCATAGCTGGAATAGCAATCATGTAATTGGCAGGTTAATGTTATTTGAATTAAGTCGCCATAGTGATCATCATTATTTAGCATCCCGCAAATACCAGGTTTTAAGAAATATGGAGGAAGCACCACAAATGCCTACAGGCTATCCTGGCATGATTGTACTTTCATTATTTCCCCCTGCTTGGTTTTCCATTATGCATAAGCAAATGAAAAAATATTCATTGTAAAATGGAGATTGACGAAATTAGAGAATACGCCCTCTCCCTTCCCGAAACAGAAGAATGTTTCCCTTTTGGTGAAAATAATTTAGTCCTAAAAACCAAGGGGAAAATTTTTATCATCCTGGATTTGATTTCCTTGCCTAGTTCCATGAACTATAAAGCAAGCCCAGACGATATCATTGAACAAAGAGACACCTATCCTGATGCTATCTTCCCAGGTTTCCATATGAATAAGAAACATTGGAACACTTTGCACCTGAACAGAACGGTTCCCTCTAAAACAATACAATCACTTGTATTGAACTCCTATACTTTAGTAAGAAAGTAGTACTAAAAGGCTCCCAAATTTAAAAGGCGTACCTTGCAGTCCATTATGAGTATGAATTTTAAAGAATTAGGGTTAATTGAACCCATTTTATTGGCATTATTTGAAGAAGGGTATACCACCCCAACACCTATTCAAGAACAGTCTATCCCCATTTTACTGGAAGGAAAGGACTTACTAGGTTGTGCCCAAACGGGAACAGGAAAAACAGCTGCATTTACTTTACCCATTATACAATTACTTTCTGCTAAGCCTGTAGAAAAAAGGAAAAGAATAAAAAGTTTAATTGTTACGCCCACACGTGAATTAGCGATTCAAATTGCAGAGAGTTTTAACGCATACGCTAGACATACCCAATTAAACTGTACGGTTATTTTTGGTGGGGTTGGTCAAGGACCGCAAGTCACTGCATTAAAAAATGGGGTGGATGTGGTCATTGCAACACCAGGTCGTTTATTAGATTTAATGAATCAAGGTTTTATAAGTCTTCGTGAGGTTGAATTTTTTGTGTTAGATGAAGCGGATAGAATGTTGGACATGGGCTTTGTGCATGATGTGAAAAAATTATTAGCGGTTTTGCCTAAGAAAAGACAGTCTTTGTTTTTCTCGGCAACCATGCCTCCGGAAATTGTAAGTTTAGCCAATAGCATTTTACACCATCCAGAGAAAGTAACGGTTACCCCCGTTTCCTCGACCGTTGAAATTATTGATCAAGCTGTTTACTTTGTAGACAAAGTAAATAAGAACGCTTTGTTAGTGGAGGTATTAAAAAATCCAGCCATTAAAACCGCTTTGGTATTTACAAGAACCAAGCATGGTGCCGACAAAGTAGTTCAATTGTTAACCAAGAATAATATTATTGCCGAAGCCATTCATGGTAATAAATCACAAAATGCAAGGCAACGCGCATTGAGTAATTTTAAAGAACAAACCACCCGAGTATTGGTCGCTACGGATATTGCAGCAAGAGGAATTGATGTAGATGAATTAGCGCACGTAATTAATTTTGACATTCCCAATATCCCCGAAACTTATGTGCATCGTATTGGCCGAACGGGTCGTGCGGGTGCCGAAGGAACTGCCTTGTCTTTCTGCGATTTTGAGGAAAAAGAATACTTGACCGGCATTGAAAAGTTAATTGGAAAGAAAGTGCCCGTTATTTTTGAGCACCCCTACCCAATGCAACAATTTCATGCCAACAAAACATCTCAGGACGCTGGAAGGGGCAAACCTAGGAATGTAAGAGGCCGTGCACCGCAACATGAGGGTGGTTTTGGCGCCAAAGGTGGCCAAAAAAGACGATTTAATTCGAGTAAACCCAAGCGTGGATAGTATCTTTGAAATAACAAATACGTTATTTCATGAAGCAATTACTACTCTTTATTTTTTTAGCTTGCTATAGCATTACTACAGCACAGGATACTGTTATCAAAAAAGCAGACTTGCAAAGTGCTGCAAAACTATTTGATTTACAATTCACCCAAAAAGAAATTGATACCTTATATAGTGATGTATTGGAAAATATTGCCAACTACAAGGCAATGCATAAATTATCTTTAGACAATAGCGTGCCATTAAGTACTTGGCAACTCACCTTACCCAATAATCACAAAAAAACGACAGCTGCATTTTCCTATTTGCCCATAGCAACAGGTTTGCCATCCAACAAAAATGATTTAGCTTTTTATAGTATCGGTGAATTGGCTTACTTGATAAAAAATAAAAAAATCAGTTCCCTTGAATTGACTAAATTTTATATTGACCGTATTAAAAAATATGGTGACACCCTACAATGTGTGATTAGTTTACAAGAAACTATTGCCTACGCACAAGCAAAGAAGGCCGATGAAGAAATTGCAAAAGGAAAATATAGAGGGTTATTACATGGTATCCCTTATGGCTTGAAGGATTTATTCGCAGTAAAAGGAACAAAAACAACTTGGGGAGCAGCACCTTATAAGAATCAGGTGATAGAAGAGGATGCATTTGTATATACCCAATTGCAAAATGCAGGAGCTGTGCTGGTCGCAAAATTTACACTTGGCGCTTTGGCCATGGGTGATTATTGGTATGGTGGTAGAACCAAGAATCCTTGGAATTTAAAATACGGATCCTCTGGATCCTCTGCAGGATCAACCTCTGCCACCGTTGCAGGATTGGTTCCATTTGCCATTGGAACAGAAACCTACGGAAGCATTGTTTCTCCAGCCACGCAATGTGGGGCAACTGGTTTAAGACCCACTTTTGGCAGTATTAGTCGGTCAGGTGCGATGGCTTTAAGTTATAGTTTAGATAAAATTGGACCTATCTGCCGAAGCGCCGACGACGCTGCGATTGTCTTTAATTATATTCATGGGACCGATGGCAAAGATTTATCTGCCACCAATAACCCATTTAATTTTACGCCAGCAAAAGACATCAAAAAATTACGCATCGCTTATGCAAAAAATTATTTTGACCAAATTAAGGATACCACAAGAAATGAATGGAAAGTATTGGCCACATTTAAAAAAATGGGGGTTGAATTAATCCCTGATAATTTTCCAGATAGTGGCTTTTATAATTTCAATATCATGGACGTGATTATTGGTGTTGAATGCGCTGCACAATTTGACCAAATGACAAGGCAAAATATAGATGATGAGTTAACAAGACAAACCAAATATGATTGGCCTAACCAATTTAGAACTGCCCGTTTTGTGCCAGCGGTTGAATACATCAATGCCCAACGACATAGAACGGTACTAATGCATAAGGTAAATGAGGTGATTGGTAAATATGATGCAATCATTTGCCCTTCTCGAGGGGTGGAAGGAAATCAAGCCGCAATTACCAATTTAACAGGCCATCCGGTGGTATGTGTACCTACCGGATTTGATCAAAGAAATAATTTACCAACAGGCATTACCTTTGTAGGGAATTTGTATGACGAGGGTACTATTTTAAAAATTGCAAGTGCCTATCAGCAACAAACAAGCTGGAATAAACAACACCCAGCCTTATTTAAATAGAAATTAAGAAAATGAACAATATTAAGAAAATTTCAATCGGACAATTGGGTTATGGATTTATCAAAGAGGTACCCAAAGGAAAGGATGAGTATTATTTACGTAACAAGCAAAATAGAAGTGGTATTCAATATCGCCAACTCACTGCCTTGGAAATTGAAATATTGGTGCGCAATAGAAATACCAGTGATGATTGGTCAAAAATTTTAGTATCCAATAAATTCAATCCAGAGCTAGTAAAAAATTGTTCCTTTTTTGGATTAATTCGCATCGGAAATCTTGAGAACAGTTGTCTTTGTTTTAGTGACTTAATTGTTCCCATTGGACTGTATAATTCCACGATTATTAGTAGTGATTTTGGCAACAACGTGTCTGTTCATAACGTAAACTACATGTCTCATTACATTTTAGGCAATGAGGTGATTATTAATAATGTTAATGAGCTTGTTACCACCAATCATGCAAAATTTGGGAACGGTATTATCAAAAAAGGAGAAGCAGAAAATGTAAGAGTCTGGCTTGAATTGTGTAATGAAAATACGGGCCGCAAAGTCTTGCCTTTCAATGGCATGACCTCGGGCGATGCCTATTTATGGACTAGACATAGAAACGACTTACTATTACAGCAAAAATTTATAGCACTTACAGATTATCAATTTGACAACAAATTGGGTTATTATGGAAAAATTGGAGATCGCACTGTCCTTAAAAATTGTAAAATTATTAAGGATGTATGGATTGGTGAAGACGCCTATTTGAAGGGCGCTAATAAAATAAAAAATGTAACCATTAACTCTCATGCATTGGCTAAATCACAGGTGGGTGAAGGTTGTGAGCTCGTAAATGGAATTGTGGGCTATGGTTGTAGAATATTTTATGGTATCAAAGCAGTACGTTTTGTATTGTCCGACTATTCACAACTTAAATATGGCGCGAGACTCATTAACTCCTTCCTGGGGCCCAATGCAACCATATCTTGTTGCGAGGTTTTAAACTCTTTAATTTTTCCCGCCCACGAACAACACCATAACAACAGCTTTTTATGCGCTGCACTAGTGATGGGCCAAAGTAATATTGCCGCTGGTGCTACTTTAGGTTCCAACCACAATAGCCGCGGAGCGGATGGTGAAGTAGTCATGGGAAGAGGTTTTTGGCCAGGCCTTTGTGTAAGTATCAAACACAATTCTCAGTTTGCTAGCTTCTCCTTATTAAATAAAGGCGATTACAATTATGAGTTGAATATTCCGATACCCTTTTCATTAATTAGCAATGACCCACTTAAAGACGAACTGGTTATCATGCCAGGTTATTGGTTCTTGTATAATTTTTATGCACTCGCTAGAAACGCTTGGAAATATGTTGACAGGGATAAACGAAAAAACAAAACACCTATTTACGAATACGACTACTTGGCGCCAGATTCAGTAAATGAGCTCATCAATGCGAGAGCCATTATAGCCAAAGCAGTAGCCCAAGCACAATTAACAAAGGAGAAAAAAGCAGTTCCATCAGACCCTGCTAAATTATTGCTATTGGGGGAGAAGCTAATGGCTAGCAAGACCAAAAAAGAGATAGATAAGTTAGAAGTGGTGGTAAGTGGATTTGAAAATAGCAGGCGTTTAACAAAATTGGTTAAATGTTATGATGCCTACCAAATGTTTGGGAATATGATATTTGTATATGGCATGGAAGCTGCTTTGCGCTTAACGGAAAGTAAGAAAGGAAAATCCATTCTTACAACCCTTCAACAAGCAAAACTAAGCACAACGAACCTGGAATGGTCCAATATTGGCGGTCAATTAATTCCTACTAAGAATGTAGATGGGTTATTAAGTAAAATTAAATCAGGGGCCATCAAAAGCTGGGATCAGGTACATGCATTCTATGAAGCTGAATCTGCCAAATACAATACTAGAAAGGACTTACATGCATTAACATGTTTAGTACAACTTACTGGGAAATCCATTGGCAAAATTACAACAACTCAATTCATTACTTGGATCAATGAATACTTTGAAATAAAAAAGGACATTACAGCACGTATTCAAAATACAAGGGCAAAGGATTATTCAAATCCATTTAGAAAAATGGTCTACGAAAATGAAGCCGAAATGAATGCAGTGGTGGGTTCTCTAAAGGACAATGGTTTTATTTTGGAGCAAAACAAAGCGTTAAGGAATTTAGAAAAACAATTAATGGCTGTTAAAAAGGAATTAAAGCTTCAATAGCGACATCCCCAATCCCAATTGCCATTGTGTAGTTTTCCATTTTGTTTGGTCCTGTAATTCGTTGATGCCTTGCAATCCAACGACATACCTACCATATACAAAAAATCCACCAAGGTCAATTTTTGCGCCACCTACAAATGCGAATTCACCATTTTTAAAGGCCATCGTTGCATTGCCGATACCATCTTTTTTTTGATCTAACAAGATGCTGTACTGAGGACCTGCCTGAATGGATAATATCCTAAACGGTTTGTACTCCGCCAATATTGGAATGGCAAGATAGTTTAAGTGATAGGTTTCAGGCTGCAATATCATGGACGATAATAAACTAGTAATTGGTGGTGCCGTTTCTAGTTTTGTTTGAGACAAAATAATTTCGGGTGAAATCCCCCATTTTTTAGTGATTCCAAAATGAGTAGTTACCCCGGCATGATAGGAGGCGGTATTGCGGTCCGAAGCTACAGCGCTCACACTTGAAAAGTTTTGACCAACTTTAATGCCTAGATTAAAATTTTCCTGTGCCGACAATTGACCAACCACTATTATTGTACCTAAAAGTAAAATGTACTTTTTCATTTTGATATTCATTTTTATAGTATAAAGGTAGAACGAATAAATGGAGCCCTTTGTTACACTCCATGTTTTAACAAATTCTTTTTTCAGGCTACCAATTCAACCATTTGCTTATACCAACTCAATAAGTGTAATTTCAGGCAAAATACCTACCCTACCTGGATAGCCCAAAAAACCAAAGCCTCTATTTACATATAACTGTTGATTGCCTGATTGATAAATGCCGGCCCATTGCTTATAGACCCACTGCACTGGACTCCACTTGAAATACGGGTTCTCGACCCCAAACTGCATGCCGTGGGTATGCCCTGATAACATCAATTGCACCTGCGGATACACCGGAATTACCTGCGCTTCCCAGTGACTTGGATCATGGCTCATTAAAATGATGGGATCATCTGGATGCACCCCTTTCATGGCTTGATCCATTTTGCCGTACTTTGGAAATCTTGCTTTTGCACCCCAGTTTTCAATACCCACCAATTGAATATAGGCGCCTTCTTTTTCAATTCTTACATTTTCGTTCATCATAAGTCTCCAGCCTAAATCCTGATGTACTTGCATCAAATTTTGTAAATTCTGTTGTTTGGCTTGCGGAGTTTCCCATTGAACATAATCGCCATAATCATGATTGCCCAAAACACTAAACACCCCAAAAGGTGCTTTAATTTTTCCAAATACCTCCATCCAATCTTTCATTTCAATAGCACGATCATTGACCAAATCACCCGTAAACAAAATCAAATCTGCTTTTTGTTGCAGGATTAATTCAACTCCTTTTAACACGGCTTCTTTTTCCTTTAAGCTGCCACTATGGATATCACTTATTTGAATAATCTTAAATCCTTTAAATGTCGATGACAATCCCTTTAATGAAATTTTCTTTTTAATTAATTTGTAATTGTACTTATTGCCAAATCCATAAATCAAAGAAAAGAACAAAGTAGAGGCCAAGCCTACCCCAAGCCAACTTAAAAAAGTAGAACGCGGTATGCCATTTTCTGTATTCATAAATTGAGCCCCCGAGGAAGAAGCAATCTTCCCCACAGTCCAGAAAGTACCCCTTCGAATGTCATCAATTAAAAATATTAGGGCCATCATGAGTTGAGTAAGCATCCAGCCCATACTCATAGAGAAAACATATTGTCTGAAATACGGATTTGTATAAAATGGAACCAAAATAAAGGAGGCAAAGCTTAGGACACATAAAGTCCAGTATAGGATACTTACAACTGTTCTTACCCCGGATCCGCTGGTTTGCATCAGGTGTTTTAGAACCTGGTAAATGTAGAAATCTATGATAATCAATATCAATAGAAGGATGGAAATGAAAACTGGACTGCGCATATAGGGATTTAAACCACAAAAATAGGGTCAAAAGCCTTATTTTTGGCAGAAATTAAGGATACCTATTTTATGGCAAGAATAATTGGAATAGCAAATCAAAAAGGGGGTGTGGGCAAAACCACTTCTGCAATCAATATTGCTGCTAGTTTGGCGGTTTTGGAGTTCAAAACTTTATTGATTGACGCAGACCCTCAAGCCAATAGTACCACTGGCGTGGGCTTTGATTTGCACAATATTACCACTAGTTTATACGATGGTATGATCAATCAGACCCCTTTGGCAGATATTATCCTTAAAACCGAAATTCCGCATTTAGACGTCATCCCTTCTCATATTGACTTGGTAGGTGCCGAAATTGAACTTATTAATTTCCCCAACAGAGAAAATGTTTTAAAAGAATTATTAGCCCCTATTCAAGATCAATACGATTTTATCATCATTGACTGTTTGCCTTCTTTAGGTTTAATTACCGTAAATGCATTGGTGGCAGCGGATAGTGTGATTGTTCCTGTTCAATGTGAATTTTTTGCTTTAGAAGGATTGGGTAAATTATTGAATACCGTGAAAATTGTACAAAGCAGGTTAAACCCCAATTTGCAAATTGAAGGAATTTTAATGACCATGTATGATGCACGTTTACGCTTAAGCAATCAAGTAGTGGGTGAAGTGCGTAAGCATTTTGACGATATGGTGTTTTCAACCATCATTCACCGCAATAGCCGTTTAAGTGAAGCACCAAGTGTGGGTAAGCCGGTTATTTTATATGACGCCGACAGCAAGGGAACGGTGAACTATTTAAACTTGGCGAAAGAAATTTTACAAAAAAATGGCATGACTAAAATGAGTAATGCTGATAGAATAATTGATTAAATATGAGCAAGAGTATACCAAATAAAGATATGATTGGAAAAGGCTTAAGATCTCTTTTGCAAAACATTGATGCTGAATATAAAAATCCAGCTGGCAGAGTTGAAGCGGAGACCATACAAAAGGCGGTTGCAACCAATCGTATTCCCTTAAGCAATATCCAAGTAAACCCAAAAAATCCAAGAAAGGATTTTGATGAAATTGCTTTACAAGAATTAAGACATTCCATAAAGCTCCACGATATTATTCAACCCATCACCGTTGCATTATTGCCTAACGGCAATTATCAATTGATTGCTGGTGAACGAAGATTTCGTGCTGCTAAACTAGCTGGACTTGCAGATATCCCTGCCTATATCAGACAAGGAAATGACCAAGAGCTTTTGGAACTTGCTTTGCTTGAGAATTTACAAAGAGTAGATTTAAATGAAATTGAAATTGCATTGAGTTACCAAAGAATGATGCAGGAATTAAACTATACGCAGGAAAAAGTATCAGAGCGTATGGGTAAAGATCGTTCAACGGTGGCCAATTATATTCGTTTATTGGACCTCCCTCCTGCTATTCAAGCAGCGGTGCGCAAAGGAACATTAAGTGTAAGTTTGGCTAAAATTTTAATAGGAAAAGAAATTGATCAGCAATTATTCTTATTCAAAGAAATTACTGAAAAAGGATTAACTGTTCGTCAAACGGAGGAGTTGGTTAAAAAAATGAACGCTTCCAATGGCAAAGTGCAAAAGCCAAGCAAGAAAAATGAACTCTCTCCCGTATATAAAAAATTAGAGGATAAATTAGCAAGTCATTTATCTGCAAAAGTAGTATTACAGCAGCAGAAAAACGGATCTGGTTCCATTACCATTGCCTACCAAGACATCAACGAATTAAATACAATTCTAGATGCAATGAATGTGACTATTAGCTAGGATACCAATCAAAAAGGAACACCATAGGATGAGGTTAATTTTATTTTTATTTTTGTTCGCAGGCATACAACAAAATTGTTTGAGCCAGGATTCTACGATGAACCCGTCTGTGAAGCCTGTAAGTAATAAAAAGGATAGTGTAAGGTTAAGTATTGATTCAGTAAAAAGACATAACCCACGATTAGCCACTAAATACTCCGCTTTGTTCCCCGGTTTAGGCCAAGCTTACAATAAGCAATACTGGAAAATGCCTATTGTATATGGTATTCTTGCCGTTCCAGTAGCTACTTTTATTTACAACAATGATTTATACAATAAAACAAAATTCGCTTATTCAGCTTTGTATAAATCGCAAAATGGGGATGCCTCAGATATAGATAAAATTGACCCTGCTTTAAAAAATTTAAGTATTGGTTCAGTACAGAGTTATAGAAATATTTTTAGAAGAGATCGCGACTACTCCATTCTTTGGTTTGTGTTAGGATGGGGATTAAATGTGGTGGATGCAACCGTTTCGGGACACCTAAAGGAATTTGATGTGAACTCAAATTTATCTTTACGCATTGAACCTGTGATACAACCACAAATGAGACAAGCCGGTTTTTCACTTCAGTTTAATTTAAAAAATAGCCACGCTAAATAATTCAGTATGAAAATAGCACTGATTGGATATGGGAAAATGGGAAAAGCCATTGAGGAAATTGCTTTAGAAAAAGGGCATGAAATTGTATTGAAAATTGATGTTGGAAATAGCGATGAATTTACAAAAGAAAATTTGCAGCGCGCAGATGCCGCTATAGAATTTACGGGTCCCCATAGCGCATTTGACAATGTAAAAAAGTGTATCGAGTTTGGCGTACCTGTTATCAGTGGTTCTACAGGATGGTTGGACAAATGGAATGAGATTAGCGCAATGTGTGAAACACATAACGGATGTTTAGTGTATTCAAGCAATTATAGTATTGGGGTGAATTTGTTTTTTGAATTAAATAAACAATTGGCTAAATTAATGGAGCCCTATGATGCCTATGATGTGCAAATGACCGAGACACATCATACCGAAAAGAAAGATGCTCCGAGTGGCACAGCAATAACATTAGCCGAACAAATACTATCCAATATGGGGAGGAAAAACCAATGGGTAAATAGTCCTTCAGCCAACGCAACTGATTTAGTGATTACATCGGAGCGAATTGACCCTGCGCCTGGAACCCATACGGTGGCCTATGATTCCCCTATCGATACCATTGAAATTACCCATACCGCACATACCCGAAAAGGATTCGCCAGTGGCGCTGTACTGGCAGCCGAATTTGCAAAAAATAAAAGCGGTATCTTTACGATGAAGGAAGTTTTAGGATTATAATATGCTATCTAAAAAAACACAATACGCGTTACAAGCACTTTCCTATATGGTAGGAAAAGGCACTGACGCGCCCATCTTAATAGCAGAAATTGCCGAAGAGAAAAAAATACCCCTTAAATTTTTAGAAAACATATTGTTGGAATTAAAGAAAGCAGGTTTTTTAGAAAGTAAAAAAGGAAAGCATGGTGGTTATTTATTTGCCACCCCTCCACAAAAAATAAAACTTTCGGCCATTTTTAGAACCATCGAAGGACCCATTGCCCTACTTCCTTGTGTGAGTTTAAATTTTTACAAAAAATGTGAAACTTGCAACGAAAAAAAATGTGGCATCAATAAAGTAATGTTGGAAGTGAGGGATAACACTTTGGCTATTTTAGACAAAAGGACGGTGGCCGACTTAATTGCCATTTAATATTAAAAACGCTTTTTATTCAATAACGAATTAATTCAATTTTATGAAACAGCTATTTGTGACTACCCTATTTATTGGCTTCGCTGGTATCCTGTATAGTCAAAGTTTAATTGGGGGTAAAAATATTATTAAAACGAATCTTTCTGCAAATGCATTGCAGAACTACAATATCACTTACGAAAGAAGCTTGAACCATTTTGTTTCACTTTCAGCAAGTTATTCAAGCATGCCTAAACGCAACCTTCCATTTAAAGGATTGGTAAAACAATTTATCGAAAACCCCAATATTGATTTTAATAATTTTAAAGTTGCTAATAACGCAATTACTTTAGAAGGAAGGTTTTATCTAGGATTACAAAAAATGTCCGGATTTTATATTGCCCCTTACGCCAGATTCGGCACCATGAATGTAGATGTACCCGTGAACTATACTTACAATGTTCCTTTAGGTATTATAACGGTGCCTGTTACGCCTCCTCCTGCTGTTTTAACGGGCTCGATCCGTTCAAAAAGCGTAGGTGCTTACGTTGGGATGCAATACCAATTATTGACCAAACTGGTATTGGACTTTTGGGTGATTGGAGGCCATTATGGTACTTCCGATGGCACATTGCAATATAAAGCCCCCTTGCTCACACCCAATTCGGCCTTAGATGAAATTAAAAGAACAGTGGACCAAACCAATGCCAAGCCATTTAGTTTAACAACAAGCATTGTTCAAAATGTAGATGGCACCAAAAGTGTAGTCACTAAATCGGATGGCCCTTGGGCAGGGATTAGAGGTGCAGGCATTACTGTTGGATTAAGATTTTAAGGGCGCTTATTCTGTTTAGTATTTTGCGTACCTTCGTGAACGCAAATACGCATGTTATGATTCCAAATTATTTACAAGAACATTTTAAGCATCAACAATATGATGCCAATAACTTTTTTTTAATCGCAGGTCCATGTGTGGTGGAAAGTGAGGACTTGGTAATGGAAATTGGAGAAAAGGTTTCTACCATTTGTAAGAATTTAGGGATCCCTTATGTATTTAAAGCAAGTTATCGTAAAGCAAACCGAACCAGCGCCAATTCATTTACTGGTATTGGTGACGATACAGGAATGGAGCTTATCAAAAAAGTAGGTGCAAAGTTTAACGTACCTACCACTTCCGATATTCACGCACACGATGAAGCTGCCATTGCAGCGAAGTATATTGACATTTTACAAATTCCTGCCTTCCTATGTCGCCAAACTGATTTATTGTTAGCAGCTGCAGAAACTGGCAAAATTGTGAATGTGAAAAAAGGTCAATTTTTGAGTGGTGCTTCCATGAAATTTGCAGTAGATAAAATTAAACTAGCAGGCAACGATAAAATCATGTTAACCGAAAGAGGAAATACTTTTGGCTATCAGGACTTGGTAGTGGATTACAGAAATATTCCTGCTATGGCGGAGAACAATGTGCCTGTGATTATGGATTGTACGCATTCCTTACAACAACCCAATCAAACATCGGGTGTAACAGGTGGTAACCCTGCCTTAATTGAGACCATTGCAAAAGCAGCTATTGCCACTGGCGCAGATGGCTTATTTATTGAAACACATCCGAATCCTGCGGTGGCAAAAAGTGATGGCGCCAATATGTTAAAATTGGAAATGTTGGAACCTTTATTAGAAAAATTGGTTCGTTTACGCAAAGCGGTTATTTAAATTAGAATACGTATCCTCTTAAGCGTTTCTAGTAACTTAAAAATATTCAATCCCCTAAGGTATTATCAACTAGTATTTTAGGGGATTTCTTTTACCCTGAAGCATATAATGCTTGATACTTCTCCAAAATGCAAGCACCATGTAAATGATGACTGGTGATCCAAAAGTCAAAAAGGAGATATAGATAAACCACATTCTTATTCTAGAACTGGCAATGCCCAAACGCTCTCCCATGGCCGAACAAACGCCGAAAGCGTGTAATTCAAGGAAATTTCTCATTTTTTGCATGTCAGATAGCTTTAAATGCTATCCAAATCTATTAAAAAAAGTGGACATAAAGTGTATTTTTTGATTGTGCCGAGGGGCATTTTGGCTTACCTTTGCGTCAGTTTTTAACACCAAAATTGATACTTATGGCTTTTGATATCGAAATGATCAAGAAATTGTATGCTGAAATGCCAGCAAAAGTGGAAGCTGCTCGTAAAATGTTAGGCCGTCCATTGACTTTATCAGAGAAAATTTTATTCTCCCATTTACATAGTGATCAAAAATTAGAAAGCTTCGCAAGAGGTGGTTCTTATGTAGATTTTGCACCAGACCGTGTAGCGATGCAAGATGCGACAGCGCAAATGGCCTTATTGCAATTTATGCAAGCAGGTCGTCCAAAAGTAGCTGTGCCAAGTACAGTGCATTGCGACCACTTGATTTCTGCAAAAATAGAAGCAAAACAAGATTTACAAGTAGCGACAACAGAAAGTAAAGAAGTATATGATTTCTTAGCTTCTGTTTCTAATAAATATGGTTTAGGATTCTGGAAACCAGGTGCAGGTATTA
>CANKWR010000033.1 GCA_947487525.1 Bacteroidota bacterium | reverse complement strand
CTTTCGACACTGTCGGATATCACGCAGCATCTACCCCCAAGCCAATCCCATCCCCCATTCCATCTAAAAACAAAGCGCCTGTTTCGGTTGCAAAGTGAATTAAATGTTCGTCGGTAGTCACCCCTTTGCTATCGGTGACCAATACAACAGGATGAGTGATTTGCAAATCAATGAATCTTATAATCAAGCGTCTTACTGCCTGCATTGCATTTACCAATGTGCTACTGATACAAAACACAACGGTGGTATCCTTGGCTATTTGCAGCAATTGCTCATCCGAAAAATTATTATTGGTACTATAAGCATCTAGGGAAACAAAATTTAATATTTTACTTTTACTTGCTATAGTTAAAAAAATAGCGGCATCAACAATGGGAGCATATTTATGATCATCGCCCAGTTCCCTCCATTTTTCATAATGAAGCACCCCCTTTAAAGTGCCGGGTATTTCAAAATTAAGTGTGTTGTTCCCCAGGAAAATGTAATCAGCCGCTGCATCAGCAATATTCCATTTATCAGTGACTTCATTATATTGATAGCCAATTGCATGTAAAGAAGCTGGGTTCAAGTCCAACAAATGACTCATATCCGCTACCACAACTGGTACCTGACCGCCGCCAATATTGGCCACTGCATGCGTAGTTCTTTTTTTATACTCAAAGGGATTGTAATTTATTTTCTCAATTGGTGTAATGGAGGAATGAAGTTCATTTTTTCGGCCATTGTACCTTTTTACAATATCTCTACACACCGGAATTTCTAATTCAGGATCCTCTGTTAAACTTACTCTAATGGTATCACCAATACCATCTTCCAATAAAGTTCCAATGCCTATGGCACTTTTAATCCTACCATCTTCGCCATCCCCTGCCTCCGTAACACCCAAATGCAATGGATAAGATTCTCCAAATTCATTTTGCATTTGTTGAATCAATAACCTGTATGCATGCACCATTACTTGCGGATTACTCGATTTCATACTCAAGATAATCTGATGATAGTCCAAAGACCTAGCAATACGTAAAAATTCCATGGCACTTTCCACCATACCGTTTGCCGTATCGCCATATCTACTCATAATACGGTCACTTAATGATCCGTGGTTGGTACCAATGCGCATAGCTGTTCCATGCTCCTTACAAATAAGTACCAAGGGCGTAAAGCGTTCCCTAATTCTTTCAATTTCTTCTAAATACTCTGCATCGGTATATTCAATTTGTTCAAACTTTTTCTTGTCTACATAGTTGCCTGGATTCACCCTTACTTTTGCGACAATTGTTGCTGCAATTTCAGCAGCATTGGGGGTGAAATGAATATCTGCAACCAGTGGTGTGTCATATCCTTTTGCAAGCAATTCGGCTTTTATGATCGCTAAATTATCAGCCTCCTTTTTACTAGGGGCGGTAATACGCACGAGCTCGGCCCCTGCTTCAATACATTTAATTACTTGTGCGACGGTCTTTTCAGTATCCATGGTATCGGTGGTAGTCATGGTTTGAACTTTAACCGGCTTCCCTCCTCCAATAATTAAATTGCCTACTTTCACCTCGCGGGTGATAAAGCGTTGATAAGAAGTTAATGAATTACAATATTGTTCCATAGTAATAACGGTGTGCTGTTTTATCTTACTCCCTTTAAAAAACCTTGTTGCAGTAAAATATTTTTTAACAAAGCAATATTATTGGTTTTGGCAGAAGGGGACTTTATTGAATGAGTATATAAAACAAAGAAATAAGGATGTTTGTTCTCTTCAATATACCCAATAATCCAAGCATTTCTTTTTTCAATATCAATTGCATCTATATAACTAAGTTTATAGTTGGTATTGTCCTCTTTTAAAATCATTTTTCTAAATGATTCCTGCGATCTTTTTTGAAAAGGAAGTTTTGTGAAATATAATTTCTTGATAAACCCGAGTTGTTCGTCAGCGGTAATCCTCAATGAATTATTAGACCAATACATAGTTGAATCAGCACTTATAATTCCCTTTCCATATTGCAAAGAGTCAATTGTTTTCAACATACTGGTTCTGCCAATTTTTGTAATTAATTGACTATAATAATCTACCGAATCAAAGGACACCAAATTAGTATCACTTTGATTGATATATCCTTTATCTAATCCTAATAAAGCAGGTACCGCAAAAAATGTATTTAAAGGAGCATAGGCAGAGTCCTTGTAGCTGGACAAATTCGTGATTGTAAACTGTCCTGACCCATTTTCCATTAATGCAAAACTCCCTGTTACATTGGCACTATCCATGATTTTTACAATGGCCGCGTCTGTCTTTACATTGTTGGGAGTACAAGCTGTGTAGAGCAATCCAAGTACAATAAAAAAGGGGAATATTTTACGCATAATAGTTTCTTTAAAACGAAACACAAAATTACCACATAATACCAATAAAAACACCCCCAATTTTGGGGGTGCATTCACTTATTTATAGGCAATTATTCTATTCCTAATAATTCAACATCAAAAATCAAGGTAGAACCAGGTCCAATCATTGGTCCAGCCGAACGCTCACCGTAAGCCAATTCGCTAGGGATGAACAATCTCCACTTCGCACCCACCGTCATTAACTGAACAGCATCCTGCCATCCCTTAATGACTCCATTTAAAGGGAAAGTAATTGGCTCCCCTCGGTCAACCGAACTGTCAAATATTTCACCATTAATTAAAGTACCATGGTAATGGCATTTCACTTTGCTCTTTAAAGTAGGATGTTCGGTACCCGTACCTTCGGTTATTACTAAATACTGCATACCATTGGTCATTTTAACAACCCCTGGTTTTTTTGCATTTTCTTCTAAGAACGCCTTTCCAGTCGCTCTGTTGATTGCGATTTTTTCTTGCATCATTTTATCTTGGTAGTTTTTAATACATAAATCAATTAAGCTATCAGGGATATACGATTTAGCGATAACCCCTGCAGCCATTCCTTTCTTAAATATTTCAAAATTGACATCCTGCAAACCCTGTCCTTTTAAACTTTGAGCAATTCTAAAACCCAAAGCATAAGATGCACTGTCCTTGGTTGTTTTCAAGGAAGTAAAACTATTTACTGCTTTTACAGGCACTACAGCTTTGGCTGGCTTTGCTTTCGCTGGAGTAGCAGTCTTGATTTGCGCATTTGCACTCAAGGCAACTGCCAATACCGCGGTTAAAATCAATCCTTTTTTCATATCTTATTTTTAATGAATATAATTAATTGGGTCGTCAAAAATACAATTAGCTAGTCAATAAATGGTCAATTTTTCGATCAACTTTGCCAAAATCCATGCTATTTTTGCCAAAGATTAATATTAAATCAATCCTATGAAAAAGACAAGCCTAATCACAGTAATCAGTACTGCTTTACTTTTTACAGCATGTAATAGCCAAAATACGCATCAGGATGAATCCAACAACGCGTCTGGAATGGAAATGGTAACAGATACCACGAACATCGCCTCATTTGATGTCGCTTTAGTGGATAATAAAAAGGACCCCACTTGTGGCATGCCTACCACTGCAGGCATTAGTGACACGGCTCATTATGACAAAAAAGTATTTGGTTTCTGTTCAAGCGAATGCAAAGATGCGTTTTTAAAAAATCCCAAAGGAAATATTGCTGCTGCGGAACTTACAAAATAATTGGCTGCAGTATAAATCTAATCATTCCTGCTAGCTGAACAAGTAGGCAATATCATCCTTGGTCAAAGACTTGACGAAGCCCTCTTCATCAGAAATTAATTCCTTGGCCAAGGACCTTTTTCGGTCTTGCAACTTTAAAATTTTGTCTTCGACTGTATCATTACAAATCATGCGATACGCGAAAATATTTTTTGTTTGTCCAATACGATGGGTTCTATCAATGGCTTGTTGTTCCACAGCAGGATTCCACCAAGGATCTACAATATATACATAGTCGGCAGCAGTTAAGTTTAATCCCACTCCTCCTGCTTTTAGTGAAATTAAAAACACCCTGCATTTGGAATCATTTTGGAAACGTTCAATCGCTTTTTCTCTTTCTTGGATGGTACTGCCTCCATCAAAATATTCATAGTCAATGCCTAGCTTAGTTAATTGTTCCTTAATCAAGCCCAACATCCCCAGGAATTGCGAAAATACCAAGGCCTTATGATCCCCAATGTTTTCTGCTATTTCACGTGTCAACTCGGTTAACTTAACCGATTCATTTGGATAGGCTTCATCTTTGATAATGGCTGGACTGTCGCAAATTTGCCTTAGTTTCATTAATCCCTGTAATATAGACAATTGTGATTTTTGTATCCCTTTTTCTTCCACCATGCCAATTAACTTATCACGATAATCATTTCTATAGGCTTCATAAATTTTTCGCTGCGCATCACCCATTTCGCAATACAATACCATCTCTTGCTTTTCTGGTAAATCTTTGGCCACTTGTTCTTTCGTTCGACGTAAAATAAAAGGGAATACAAATTTCCTTAAATGCTCTTTCTGTTCTTTTTCATCAAACTTGTCAATGGGCATTGAAAAATTATGTTTAAAATATTCAACCGTTCCCAACATGCCTGGATTCAAGAAATTCATTTGAGCATAAATATCAAAAGTATTGTTTTGTAAAGGCGTACCACTTAAACATAATTTATTGGTGGCTTGCAATAAACAGGCTGCTTTAGTTACTTTACTGGAAGGATTTTTTATCGCCTGACTTTCATCCAAAATCACATAATCAAACTTTACTTCAGAAAACATTTTAATATCACTTCTTAAAGTGCCGTAAGTAGTAATGATCACTTCAACGGGGTCTTTAAATAATTGCGACTTACTACGAGTACCTCCGTGGTGTATTTGGAATGTTAAGCTAGGTGTGAATTTTTTTAATTCATTTTGCCAGTTGTATAAAAGCGTTGTAGGGCAAACTACCAAGGCCAATAATTTGCCATTTTTTTCTTTCAAATATTGTAAGAATGACAAGGTTTGAATGGTTTTACCCAATCCCATGTCATCAGCTAAAATTCCACCCCACTGTACATCGTGCAAATAATTTAACCACTGAAAACCACTTACTTGATAAGGTCTTAAAATGGGCATTAAATGTCCTGGAGGCGTCACATCTGCGATGGAATACTTTTCACGAATTTTTTCATACTTCTCTTCTAACTTAAAAATCAATTCTTCCTCATCCCTTTGTTCATATAATTCGTCAATTATAGAAAAATGGTATTTACTTAATTTTAAATTGTCCGCTTTTCCTTCGCCCACCTTAAATAATAAAGAATATTTATTCAACCATTTTTCAGGAAGCAACCCTAAACTGCCATCCTTTAAGGGCACAAATTGTTGTTTATTAGACAACATATTTTTAATGTCCTGTACAGATACTTTTTGATCCCCAAAGGAAATTTCAACTTTAGCATCAAACCAATCCGTATTACTACTAATATATAATTTAGTGACTGGCTTTGCCGTATTAAATTTAAATTGCCTTAAATTTTCAGATCCAAATAATGGAATTTGCTTTTCCTTAAGCGTATCTACAAATAAGAAAAACCAATTGTTTCTTAAAACTTCAGCTCCTTTTAAAGCCAATACATTTCCTTCGTTAGGCCTAATGAATCCCGAATGCAGCTGCTCAATAATTCCAACTAAGCTTCGTTCTGCAGCCAAGTCTCTTTCTAAAATAATAATTTTATCTCCTTTTTGCTGAATTACAGATACCCCATCGTCCTTGGTAACAAGAATATCATTATAAAGATAAATTGGTTCAAACAATAGGTATTCTCTATCCTCTTTTAATAAAATTTGTAACTGTGGTTTTACTCCCCTTAATTTTTCTTGTTTAACATTGCCTAATTCTACTACGCAGGACTTTGACAATGGCAATAAAGTACTTTGTAAATAAGCTGGCCATGCATCCAAGCTTACTTGATTAAACCCTGTAGGCATGAAGCTTTCCACCCATCTTAAATCGGCATTATTTTTCCAAATAAAAAATTGATGATGGTATTGAAAAACAAAATGCGATTTAGCATGATTTTCCTCCAAGGAAATTTTTCCTTCTGGCAAGTTCACTTGTGCGTATATGATATAGCTATCCGCTTCCCGCTCTACTTTGAAGCATGGCTGAATGGCATTAAATACCAATTCGGCTTTTTGTAAATTAGCGGTAGTAAAGGGCTTGTTATTAGGTAGATGAAAATTAAAGGGATGTTCCGATATATCCCTCCACAATTTTTCCAATTTAGGATGCATATATTCCTGAATCAACTCCTTGGTTTCTTCGGGTAAATTAGCTTCATCGGAATGTAATATGGTATCCCAAATTCCCATAAAAGGGGAATTTTTATTTAAGAATTTCGTAAGCTCTGGTGACTGTAATTTTCTTACCAACTGAATAAGATTCTTATCCTCTTCCTTAATGTCCTCTGGCGTTACAAACTTTGGTAAATCCAATTTTTCCACTTTACCTACAAATGAAGTGCCCTCTTCATTGACCTCCCCTTTAACCACACTTAATGACAGATAAGGATATTCATTTGTGGTTTGCTGAATCACTAAACCATAACGCTCCATGGTTCTAGCAATTTTTACATCTTCTCCATATTGTATTTGCTCAAGATCCCAGTCGTTGGACTTGGGTATTTTCCTTAGTGTAACTACTGAACCAGCGTTTATTTTTTGAATACGCTCATCCAACACTTTTAAAAAAGGCTTACCCTCATGATACGTAAATTCAAACTTGTCTTCGATATAATCATCTAAAGAATAACCGTATAAGGCCAATAGCTTATTCTTCTCCCTATCCCAGTTTCGAATAGTTTCAAAATAATCAGCCCCTTTTAATTGAAACAACTGTAGCAGTAATACTGTTTTATGAATACACAAAGGATATTCCGTTTCACTCAAGCAATCACAGGAAGTATCAAAAAAACGTTCTTCGTTTTTTTGCACGATCATATGATAGGTCTTGCCATTTTCATCCATCTCCGCTACTACTTTTTCATTGGCACTTTCAACGATATGGGGTCTATTGGACTTTAAGGTCGTTTCTGCTTTTTCAAAAGTAGATTTTGAACAAAGCATTCGAATCATTTTCAAATCCAAGTTCTTTGTCCGCAACTGTGTGTGCGTTGTCACATAGGAGGTTTGCTTGTAATCCAACAAATTTTTATCCAATAAATCCTGTACAAAAAATAAAGCAGCTGCTTTATGTCTACACACTTCAGACAAATTATAGGGACAACCGCATCTCAAGGAAAGGGTTGCTGGACTTTTGAAATTTTCAATGGTTACTTTATAGTAGGTACTGTAGCCATCGTCCTTAACACGACAATGAATACTGCCTAATAAAGGATCAAATTTTACCAACTCGATATTTTTCAGTGCGAAAATCTTTTTCCCACGTCTAATTACCTCCTCGGTTCCGTAGCTATAAATGTGTTTTACTAAATAGGGTAATGCCATAAATTATACAAAATGACCCTTTTGAAAAGGGCAATTTGCAAATGTACGAATTTGTGGGCTAATTTTCGCTATTCTTATGCCCCATTTATCAATGCACCCTCTTTAAAAATGGGCAAACTAGGCGCAATATCAGGCGTTACACAATATAGCATATCCGCTTCTAAACCATAGGCCGCTAAACGATGCCAATGGGTTAGGGTTTTTATATAGGAGGGTAGGTTGGCTTTATGCTGATTATACAATTGGTTTGCCATAAAACTGCTATCACAATGAATGGTGAAATGATCTTTAATTTCCTCAATAACTGCTCCAGCAAACAAGGTATCCTCAATATTAAACCTGTTTTTCCAACCCGAACATCCTAAAATAACCGGTGCATTTTGTGCTTTTAAATACGCAACCACATTGGATAAATTAGGAAAAGAGCCCGTAATCACCTCTTTGACGCCTTTACGAAGTGCCATATGCAATAGTTTAGTGCCATTGGTAGTCGTAATGACCAATGTTTTGTTTTCGATAAAGGATCTCGGATATTCAGAAGGCGAATTCCCATAAGCTAAACCTGGGATGATTTTCCCGTCTCTTTCACCCGCGGTTATACCTCCAGTGGCCTTCCCCATTTCTATACATGCTTCAGCGCTATCCACTGGAATAATTTTAGTGGCCCCATTATATAATGCTGTTGCCATCGTTGAAGTAGCTCTAAATACATCAATGATGACAACAATACTATCTTTTATTTCATATAAATCTAACAATTGTGGAGTTAGAACGGTATGCAAACTTGGCTTCTGTTTATTTTCACTACTCATGGGACAAAGATACTAAACCCATTAAATTTCTAGAAGTAATTCCTTTTGTTTTGAGAGTAATAAAATTTCACCAACAATTATTTCTGTACTCACGCGCTTTACGCCATTTTTATCGGTAAAGGCTTTATTGACAATACGTCCTTCAACAGCCACTTCAGTACCCTTGGTTAAATATTTTTCAACATAAGTAGCTAGTTTTGACCAAGCCACCAAGGTAAACCATTGGGTTTCATCCATCCATTCTCCTTTTGCATTTTTATAACGATCATTGACCGCCAATCTGATATTGGCTAATTTTTTATTCTCCCCATAGGTTTTCATTTCTGGCTCGGCACCCAAACGGCCCACCAATTGCACTTTGTTTTTAATCGCTTTCATGGTATATGTTTTATTGAAATACAAATTTGCAATTCAAAAGAATACTATAAATACGTATTTATACTAAAAAGAGAGCGATGCCCTCTTTTTAAAAATGCTTACTCCTCCATAAAACGAATGGCTACTTAAACGGAAACTTGACCACGGTTGCTTTTACTAAAGTATTTCGAATGTCAATGTAAATATCTGTGCCCGCTTTTGCATGCGATGTAGTAACATAACCCATCCCAATTGCTTTCCCTAAACTAGGCGCTTGTGTGCCCGAAGTGACAGATCCGATTTCATTGCCGGCTGCATCTTTAATATGATAATAATGACGCGGAATACCACGATCAATCATTTCAAAACCCACTAATTTTTTTGCAACACCATTTTCTTTTTGTGCTTTCAATGCAGCTGCATTGGTAAAATCCTTAGTGAATTTAGTAATCCATCCTAAGCCAGCTTCAATGGGACTAGTACTGTCATCAATATCATTTCCATATAAGCAAAATCCCATTTCTAATCGCAAAGTATCTCTAGCGCCTAGTCCAATAGGCTTGATTCCAAAAGGAGCACCTGCTTCAAATAAAGCATCCCAAATTTTATTGGCATTGTCATCTATATTTTCGAAATAGATTTCAACTCCACCTGCGCCAGTGTAGCCAGTGGCACTGATTAATACATTATCAATGTCCAATAATTTCCCTTTTGCAAAACTATAGTAGGGCATATTGAGCACATCCATTGATGTTAGCTGTTGCACTATCTGTGTTGCTTTAGGACCTTGCACAGCTAGCAATGCAGTCTTAGCACTTATATTGTGCATTTCTACTCCTTGGGTATTATGAGCAACAACCCAGTTCCAATCTTTTTCAATATTGGAGGCATTCACCACCAACATATATACCTTATTCTTTTCAACACAATACACTAATAAATCATCCACAATTCCACCCGTCGCATTCGGGAAGCAACTATACTGTGCTTTGCCATCCGCTAGCACCGATGCATCATTACTTGTAACACGTTGTATCAAATCCAACGCATGTTCGCCCCTTAAGATAAATTCGCCCATATGGCTTACATCAAATACGCCAGCATGGTTGCGCACCGCGGCATGCTCATCATTGATGCCTGTGTAACTAATAGGCATATTGTATCCAGCAAATGAAGCCATTTTAGCACCTAATGCAAGGTGTTTATGGGTAAAAGGGGTATTTAAAATCTCACTCATTTTATAAAATATTTGAACGAAGATAAACAAAAGGGGGATAAACAAAACACCCCTTCATTTTCAGAAAGGGTGCTTCACCAAAAATCAAAAAAATAGCGGTGTAATTAGTATGAAAACCGATCCATCACCCATTGCAAATCCAGTAATTTGGATGATTTTTTTAGTAAATAACTTTTGGTACTCGGTGTGGCCATGGCGACCTTCTTGTTTTCTTTTGCTTTTAATTCCTCCATTTGCAAGCGCTCCTTTTTAAGCTCTTCTAACTTCTTTTCGGCATCATTGGTAGGCGATTCCTCCGGGTCCTCATTGGGTAAAGTAGTATCTGACTTCAATTTTACAAGTCCTTCATTGGTCATTTTATATTCAATTCCTTTTTCAAAGGAATAGGATTGTCCATCCCATGGCTCATTCCATTCATCATACCAGCCATCATGGATCCCATTAATTGTTTCTGTTCGAATCGAAGTACGTTGCATTTTTATATTTACCTGTTGCCAGTTTTGATTCGCAATTTTAATGCGCTTGCCAATAGGGACAGCAATGGTCATAATCAAATGTTGATTTCGGAATTTATTGTTTTTAGTAATCGCAATACCTCTGTCCAAATACAATAAACTGTCTAATTGTTGTATACTAAAACCAATGTTATTTGCACTTTGATTGGCGGCTTGTATCGATTTTCCATTGGATAATTTTACAATATTCACTACAAAACTATCTGTCTTTGATTGTACAATTCTTACTTTAAGATTTCTTATATAAATAGTATCATCATTGTTGTATCTACTAAATGGAGTTATATTAAAATGTTGATCATCGTAATATTTCATCATTGGAGCGGTAGTCAGTTCTAAATAATCGACTTTAGGATTGGCTAATGAAACTGTTTGCTCTGCTGGTATATTGTGTTTAGAAAAGCTATTGCCTAAGCTACTGCCAAAATAGAAAATACAAATCCAACCCAGTACCCATAAGCTAATAAAGCCAGAACGTACCCAGGGATTTGATTTTTTAAACCCAGCAATTTTTCGAATCACTGCGGTTACTATACCTATGACCGGTACCCAAACAAAAAACAAAATAGTACCAATGGCAGCAGCAGATTGCAAACCATCCTCTAATAAAAACCCTCTTAATGGCAATAAACTAGTGCCTGCAACGCCTATTCCAAATAATGCAGCCAGAATTGAAATAGTGATAATGCCTAAAATGAAATAAACAAACGCTTTTAGTAAAATGGTTACTGTTCTTGCAAAATAATAAAGGCAACCCTTCCTCTTTGATAAAGGCACATTATTGGGTGTACTTTCATTCACAGAATTCTCTTTTTGGGTATTTTGGGTAGCACTTTGTTTTTTGTTGATGGTATTACCCCAAGCTTGTGCTCTCTTGCTAAAACCTGCCATATCTGTTTGAATGGCATTCTTAATCGTATTAATATCCACTTTCTCTCCAATCATTTCTAATTTGTCTGCACTTGTTCTTGCTTCAGGCAATACTAACCACATAACGATGTATACAAATAGGGCACCAGGACCAAAAAAGGTCAAGCCAATGAAACTTGGAAAATCATCAAAATCCCAAAATTGAAACAAATGAAAATGATCCCAGTTAAAAGTGGTAACAATGGACGGAATTAAAAATAATAGTCGAACCACAATCACTTTTACGCCAAAATACTTAGACAAGCCCGCACAAACACCCCCAATTACTTTACGGTCAATATCTCTAAACAATCTTTTGCGCACCCCACCTATCTCTTTTTCGGATGAGCTAGGAACGGCAATCCATAATAAAAGATAAGCAAGGAAAGATATTCCAAAAAGCAAGATCCACAATACGCGAACGATGATTGGATCTAAGTTTAAATAATTTGCAATACCACTACACACACCACCAAGTACTTTGTTTTGTTCGTCACGATACAATCGTTTTTGAGTATTTGTCCCAACACCATTACCATTAATAGTGTTGCTATTACTAGCGTTACTTGCATTCCTGTTATTGGAAGTAGAAGTTGTTTGTTCAAAACCATCCTGTGCCTCGAAATCAGCGGGACGTCCAATACTATTGATAATGAGCTCAATTGAATTTTCGTTGATACATACCGCTCCTTTTTTCAAGCGATCTTCACATAATTCGGCAATACGACATTCAATGTCATTAATAATTTCATCACGTCCTTCTTCATTTGCAAAATAACTTTGTAATGAAGCTATGTATTGTTTTAAGTTTTCATACGCTTGTTCCTCAATTGGAAGAATGCGCCCTTGAAAATTTATATTGATCACTTTATTCATAAAAGAAATTTAAATTTATTGATAATGACTAAGAATCTGAAGCAACTTCATCCTTAGTATTTGTTTGATTATTGATAGTAAGTATTTGAACAGCGCCAGCCATGTCGTTCCACGTTTTTAATAACACCCCATACGCTTTATTGCCCTCATCGGTTAACACAAAATATTTTCTGGGCGGTCCTGTTACACTTTCCACCCATCTATAATTTAATAAGCCTGCATTTTTTAATCTTGTCAATAAAGGGTACAAAGTACCTTCTAGAATATGCAGATTGGCCGCTTTCATTTGCTCGACGATATCACTTGGATATACCTCGCCTTTTTGAATGATGGACAATATGCAAAACTCCAAAACGCCCTTGCGCATCTGACTTTGTGTGTTTTGTATATCCATAGTTATTTCTTGAGGATATAAAACTAATTAAAATTTTAGTACTATGTAATGCATAGTACTAAAATTTTAAAATAAATTCACAAGTAATTGATTATCAATTACTAAATAGGAGTTAAAAAAGCAAGGATTTAGCTATTTGGCTTGGGTTTGCCTATAATGGACTCAATAATAGCGGTAAAAAAGCTAACCAATAATCCAAAAATGAAGGCGGTGAACCAACCGCTGATGTGAAATCCTGGAACAATTTCTGCTACCAAATAAATGATAAAAACGTTGATGACTATTAAAAACAAGCCTAAAGTAAATACCGTGAATGGTATGGTTAATAAAACTAAAATAGGTTTGACAAAATTATTAAGCAGTCCTAGTACGAACGCCACTAGTAATGCAGTGATCGAACTATCTACAGCAACTCCTTTTAATAAGTAGGCAACAATTAATACTGCCAAAGCTGTTGCCACTGTTTTAGTAAAAAATCTTCCCATACATTTTTTTAATAAAATGAAAAATATTTTTAATAACAATTAATACACTACTAGTTCATAAAAGTCTTCCTCTTTCAAATAGGTATTGGCAAGTGCTTTAATTTGTTCCGGCTGTATTGCACGTACTGTATGAATGGTGTTATAAAAATATTCATCCGTTAAACCATTTAAAATATAGGATTTCCACCTTCCAATAATTTGGAAAGGACCATCCACATCCCCTAACAAAGAACCCAGCATATAATTTTTAACGAGTTTTAATTCGTCCATATCCACTAGTTCATTTCTTAGAATACCCATTTCCTTATACACTTCATCTATAGTGGCCCTACACACATCCTTTCCTGCATCGGTGCTTACCAACCAGGCATTCTGTTGAATATGGTTTTGCAAATAACTATGTATGCCATAGGTATATCCTTTATCCTCTCTGATATTACTCATTAAACGAGATCCAAAAAATCCTCCAAAAATATTGTTCAACACTTGAGCGCCTGCAAAATCAGGGTGATGTCTGTTGGGGAAATGGCGCGCAATACGAATAGACCCTTGTACTGAACTTGGATCATTCACTACACTGTATTTTTTTTCTGTCGCAGCAATAATGGCGTGTTCTGGCAATTCTATTTTATTTTTATTTAATGGAAGCACTCCAATATATTTATTTAAAATAGATTCCATATTTGCTGGAAACTTTCCGGCCATGAATACAATACACTTCCCTTCCTTATAATACTTGTTGTAATACGCAACTAAATCATCGCGCGTTAATTGATTGTAACTTTCCTCAGTTGAATACTTACCATAAGGATGCTGAATGCCAAATAAATATTCATCAATATGACGATTTGCAATAAAGTCCCCTTTCTTCAAATTCAAAGTAAGCTGTTGTATTTGATTCTTTGCATAAATATCCAATTCGTTTTCTGGGAATACAGCGTCTGCAACCAATTCACTTACCATTGGTATCAATTCCCCAAAATGCTTTGTCAGCGTATGTAAACTAATGGTGGCTGTTTCATTATAGCAGGACCTGTTCAAATAAGCGCCGTAAAACTCAAAAGCATCATTTACTTCAAAAGCCGACTTGGTGCTTGTACCATTTTTTAATAAATAATTCGTTGCTGGTGCAACCCAATTTTTAGTTTCATAACTATTGCCTGCAAAAAATACCAATTCCATTAGCATCACTTCCTGAGCACCTCCCTCAAATGCATGCACTTCTACCCCATTGTCTAAAACATATTGTTGACAAGGTTTAAGCTGTATGTCAAAATCTACAGCATCTTTAATATTGGGAGCGGTGGTTCTATCTAATGCCATATTATTTAATTTATCGAAAATGTTTAGGTTTATCGCCAATGATCATTAAGCCACTGTATTACTGTAATAATACAAAGTGTTTCTATTCCCTTCTGCAAAAATGGTTTTTGCAGTTGCTTGTATCAGTTCCGGGGTTACTGCTAGATATTTAGCGAGTTCCTCATTCATGAGTGCTGCATCTCCCAATAATTCATAAAAAGCAAGGCTTTGCGCACGATTCATAATACTCATATCCTCAAAGCAAATCATACTTTCGGTCTTGTTAATTACTTTTTGAACTTCTTTGGAATCTAACAATTCAGTCTTCATTTTTTCTACCTCAGCCAATACTGCTTTTTCTGCTACCGACATGGTAATCCCTTTAACCAGCTTGCCGGTAATCACAAATAAACCCGGATCAATAGTGCCAAAATGAAAACAGGAGATAGAAGAAAACAATTGTTTCACTTTAATCAATTGTTCATATAATCGGGAAGAAGCACCTCCCCCTAAAACCTCGGTAAGTAAATCGGTTGCATGATAACCACTATCAAATCTACCTCCCATATGCCAGGTCATCATGAGCATATCCATGGGAACATCGGCACGCACATCTAGGCTTCTATTTTTTTCTTGCTTTGGCTCTTGTGGTAAATTTCTTTCGTATGGTTTGCCTGCAGGAATGGGGCCAAACCATTTTTCAGCCAACACTTTAATGTCCTCCGTTTTCACATTTCCAGTAACCACGAGTATGGCGTTGTTGGGTCTGTAAAACTGAAAAAAGAACTCTTTTACCTCTTCCATGTTGACTTGCTCCACATGTTCCAAAGAAGCGCCAATGGTCATCCATTGATAAGGATGTTGCGTATAAGCTAGGGTACGCATTTTATGCCAGGCGTCTCCATAGGGTTTATTGATATAATGCTCCTTAAACTCTTCACACACTACTTTTCTTTGTACTTCCAAACTCTTAGGACTAAATGCCAAGGACAGCATTCTGTCGCTCTCCAACCAAAAAGCAGTTTCGATGTTTTCAGCGGGCAATTGACAATAATAATTGGTTAAATCATTGGTCGTATAGGCATTGTTCTCTCCGCCTGCTCTTTGCAAGGGTTCATCATATTCAGGAATATGGACACTGCCTCCAAACATTAAATGTTCAAATAAATGCGCAAAACCTGTTTTTGTAGGATTTTCATCCTTGGCACCTACATTGTACAAAATATTCAGCACCGCCATGGGCGTGGTGGTATCCTGGTGAACCAATACTTTTAGGCCATTGGCTAGTTGAAATCGATCAAATTGTATCATAATAAAGGATAAAATTACTCCTTTTAAGCAAGAGTCAATTAGCGAATATAGATAAAATAAACTGGGTCATAAATCGAACCCTTTAAGCCTTAACTTTGTTACTCTTAAAAGAAGATTATGCAATTAGAAGAATTATATAAGAAAGCCCTGAATTTTGAGTATTTGACCAAGGAAGAAGGGATGTTTTTATTTGAAAATGCGCCATTAAACGAGCTGAGTTATATCGCGAACGAGTTAAGAAAAAAGCAGGTACCCCATGGCAAAGTAACTTGGCAGATTGACCGTAATGTAAACACCACCAATGTATGTATTGCCAATTGTAAGTTTTGTAATTTTTATAGAATTCCTGGGCATGCCGAAGCCTATATTACCAAGATGGATACTTACCGAGTAAAGATTAAAGAAACCTTGGCTTGGGGTGGGGATCAATTATTATTACAAGGAGGTCATCATCCTGAATTAGGATTGAAATATTATACCGATACATTTAGCCAAATCAAGCAAGAATTTCCAACTATTAAATTGCACACATTAGGACCCCCGGAAATTGCCCATATTGCGAAATTGGAAGGCATGAGCCATACCGAGGTATTGAAAGCATTACAAGAAGCAGGTATGGATTCTTTGCCTGGAGCGGGTGCTGAAATTTTAGTAGACCGTGTACGTAAATTGGTGTCAAATGGAAAGTGTGGTTCAGACGAATGGTTGGAGGTCATGGCTGCTGCACATCAATTAAATATTACTTCGAGTGCCACCATGATGTTTGGTCATGTGGAAACATTGGAAGAGCGATTTATTCACTTAGTGCGTATTCGTGAAACGCAGGATAGAAAACCAAAAGATGCCAATGGATTTTTAGCGTTTATTCCTTGGACCTTCCAAGACGTAGATACCTTATTGACTAAAATTAGAGGCGTTCACAATTTAACGACCACCGAAGAGTATATAAGAATGATTGCCATTAGCCGTATTATGCTGCCGAATATTAAAAATATTCAGGCGAGCTGGTTAACGGTGGGAAAAGCCACGGCACAGGTTTGTTTGGAAGCTGGCGCCAATGACTTTGGAAGTATCATGTTGGAAGAAAATGTAGTGAGTGCCGCTGGTGCACCCCACCGTTTTACCTATAAAACTATCCAAGAAGCCATTAAAGAAGCTGGATTTGAGCCTCAATTACGTACGCAGCTGTATGGATGGCGAACACTTCCGGCAGATATCCAAGAGCAAATCGTAAATTATTAGCAAAATGTAACATTTAGGCCCCTGTATCGTTTTAAGAGTACCTAAATGCTAAAAAAGGGATGACCGCTCAAGAATTCAATAATTGTGTAGACCAGTACTCCGATGGAGTGTATCGTTTTATTGTCAAAAATATTGGCCATGAAGCGGATGCGCAGGATATTGTCCAAATCGCATTTGAAAAGTTATGGATAAACCGGGAGAAAGTGGAAATTGAAAAAGCCAAGTCCTATTTATTTACGGTGGCCTACCACCAAATGATTGATCAAATCCGAAAGGATAAAAACAAATCCACCACCGATAATTTTGGGGAAGTAAAATCCCAGGTGCAACATGATCACAATGCGGAATTAAAACAAATATTGTTACGCGCCATTAACGAGTTGAACCCTACCCAAAAAAGCCTGGTGTTGTTAAAGGACTATGAAGGATATAGCTATCAGGAAATTGGGGAAATCATGAACCTTTCAGAAAGCCAGGTAAAAGTATACTTGCACCGTGCTAGATTAATATTAAAGGGCAAATTAATTCATCTTGAAAAAATGAGCGCCTAATGAAAATTAATATTCAAAATTACGAAAGCTATTTCTTGTCTTATATTGACAATGAACTAACCTCAACCGAAAAGAAGGAAGTGGAATTGTTTATACAGGAAAATCCAACTTATGCGCATGAACTAAACATCATGAAGCAGACAGTGCTAGCAGCCGAAGAAATAATTTTTGAAGATAAAGTATCGCTATACCGTTTAGAAGCAATGGAAGCTGCTCTTCCAGCTACTTTCAAAAAAAGCTTATACCGGGAGGAAGCTACCATCGTACATGGGTTCTTCACGAAAGGACGCATAAAAATGATTGCCTCGATCGCAGCTATGCTTTTATTATTACTTGGCTATAAACTGTATTTTAATGAGTCACTTCATAATTCAATACAAAATCAAAGCAATGGCCTAGTTTCCAACTTCAGTCCCAATAGCAATAACATTAGCAATAGAAATGACAATAACACAACAAACGTTAAAGACGCAACAATTGTAAAAAATAATTCGATACTCGAGGCCAATGATGTAGCTAATATTCAACCCAAATTTACAGTGATGCCTGGAGCCAATACACTTACAACGCTTGTCGATAGTAAGAAAGCATTTGTAAATGAACCCGCTTATACCCAAGCGGGAAAAACGGAATCTAACTCGACCTATGCTAGTCCCGAGCCAGTAGCCAACACGGCAAACACTTTTGTAGTAGCAGAAAATTCAAACTATGCAAGCATTGCCAACCATGCACCTGCCAATGGGGCAAACGAACAGGTTAACACAAACGAAAGCAGTGTTCCAATGACCGAATCCGAGCAGTATACCAACCTTAATGTGGATGACAATGATAGATCCTTATATATTGCCAACTTTGAAATTGATGGAGAAAAGTTAAGAGGAATTACAAGACGCATTAACGCCATTTTTAAAAGAAACAAAAACGAAAAACAAAAATAACAATTTATGAAAGCCTATTTTTTAACTGCCTTTACCCTTATCGCTTTAAGCAGTGTTGCGCAAAACGATTCCGTCTTGAATAAAAAACCCGATACCATTAGAGTGGGCAATATGGTCATTGTAAATGACCCTAGCGAAACTGGCAAAAGCACACGCAGTAACAAAAAAAATGGGATGGTTGTAGTTGAAAGTTTTAAGGACACTTTAATGACCATTACGGACGACTCTATTAAAATTGTCAACAAAAGAGAAGGGACATCCAGCTTTGGTCAAAAAAATTGGGAGTCATTTTTAGAAGGTGATTTTAAGAATGCCAAAATCAGCATTGACAAATCGCGCAAAAAACCAAAAAACGTAACTACCAACTGGTGGGCATTTGATATTGGTTTTGCCAATTTAGTGGATAAAACTGACCCATTATTACATCCTTATGCAAGCTATTTGCCTTACCCAGGTTCTATAATGCCTATACCATCGCCTAGTTCAAGCAATTTGAAATTGAACAATGTGAAATCAAGCAATGTGAACATATGGATCGTGCAACAAAAAGTAAATCTATACAAACACTATTTTAACTTGAAATATGGTCTAGGAATTGAAATGTATAATTTTAGATTTGAACAGCCCATTAGCTTCAGCAATACAGCAGGCAACTATGTATATTTTGATGATGTTCAATTTTCAAAAAATAAACTTTTTGTAGAATATGCAACTGTACCTGTACAATTAAACTTCCAATCCAATCCGGACAACCACAAAAGTTTTTTTGCAAGTATTGGAGTGAGTGCAGGCTATTTAATGCAATCCCGTACCAAACAAATTAGTGACGAAAGAGGGAAGAAAAAAGTGAACGGGAATTTTAATTTAAACAATTATAAAACAGCAGTGATAGGTGAACTGGGAATTGGTTCCGTTAGGTTATATGGTACCTATACCTTAACCAACATGTTTGATAAAAACTTAACTCATTTCAATATGATGCCCATTGCATTTGGTATTCGATTTAGCGAGCTGTAATACCCATCTAAAAAGCATTGTAGAACTAACTGCAGCAATAATTAAATTTATAAAGCCCCTCCAATGGAGGGGCTTTATTGTATCAGGACTTTTTGATTTTAAAATTTAAAACAAGCACTTAAAATACTATACCAGGTTTTCAGCACCAAAATAAGGTTGTAATACTTTTGGCAATGCAATGCCATTTTCGGTTTGGTAATTTTCCACAATGGCTGCAAAAATTCTAGGCAATGCCAATGAACTTCCATTCAATGAATGTGCAAATTGAATTTTACCCTCTGCATCTTTAAAACGACACTTCATTCTATAGGTTTGATACGCTTGGAAATTACTTACGCTGCTCACTTCCAACCATCTTTCTTGAGCGGCACTATAAACTTCAAAGTCATAGGTAATGGCAGATGCAAAACCCATATCGCCACCACACAATCTTAAAATACGATATTGCAATCCTAGGCTAATTAATAATTTTTCAACGTGTGCTACCATTTCGTCAAGCACTGTATCGCTTTTATCAGGATGTACAATTTGAATGATCTCTACTTTCTCAAATTGGTGTACCCGATTTAACCCACGCACTTCTTTACCAAAACTTCCTGCCTCTCTTCTAAAGCAAGGTGAATAAGCAGTCATTTGCAATGGTAGGTCCGCCTCCTTTAACACGGTATCCCGAAACACATTGGTAACAGGCACTTCGGCAGTCGGAATCAAATAAAAGTCGTCCTCGGTGGCATGGTACATTTGACCTTCCTTATCAGGCAATTGCCCTGTGGCAAAAGCCGAAGCAGCATTCACCATAAAGGGGGGTAAATATTCGGTATAACCAGCAGCCGTATTAAAATCTAAAAAGTATTGGGTTAACACTCTTTGAAATTTAGCCCCCTTGCCAATATACAATGGGAAACCACTTCCTGTGATTTTCGCCCCTGTTTCAAAATCAACTAAATTATATTTTTTAATTAAGTCCCAATGTGCTTCTGCCCCTGCAGGCAATTGGGGTGTCACTCCTCCTTCACGGACCACTTCATTTTCCTCTGGTGTTTTTCCCAATGGAACCAGTTCATGTGGTAGGTTGGGGAACTGCACAATTACTTGTTGCAAATTCGCCTCTACCAATGCCATTTGTTCTTTCAAAGGATCTAATTGTAGTTTCCATGCGGCCACCTCATTTTTCAAAGCCTCGGCTTTATCCTTCTCCCCCTTTGCCATATGTCCACCAATTTCCTTAGAAGCTGCATTTACTTTTGACTGTAAATCATCAAAGGAAGCCTGCAACTGCTTTCTTTGGTCATCAATGGCAATCACTTCATCCACTAAATTCAAATTAGCGAAGTGCTTGATAGCCAATTTCTTTTTAGCCAGCTCGGTATTTTGGCGCAAAAAGTTTACTTGTAACATAATGCAGATTTTGGCAAAGATAATCAAACCAACCTAGCTCGCCTAGATATCCCCTACCTTTGCTAAAAAATACACATATAGACATGGGTAATATACAAGACGATGTACAAACAAGATGGTGGGATTTAGAGAAAAAAATGATGGATCAGTTTGGGAAAAAACCCGATACCGAAGCCGTTTTATTTTTGATTGGGTTACAGGAAACCGGGTTTATAAGAGAAAAAATCACCAAAGAGCAAAAGCAGGACCTAATGCATATTGCCATATGTTCCATTCTAGCGCCGAGTGGCTACTATTTGCTAGAGGGTAAAGACGAGGAAGGCTGGCCCCATTTCAAACAATTAAAACAATTGCCTAAAATGGACCTGATGGAACAGGAGCTTTTCCTAAAAGAGCATATTTTACTTTATTTTGATAATATTCGATATTAGCAGATTGGTTTTTTAGCGATTTTCATGATATTTGCACCAATAAAATAACAACCTATGCAATTTCCTGCCGAACTACGTTACACTAAGGATCATGAATGGATCAAATTAGATGGTACCACAGCGACCATTGGTATTACCGACTTCGCACAAGGTGAGCTAGGTGATATTGTATATTTAGACATCAATACGGTAGGAAATAGCCTGGCTGCTGAAGCAGTTTTTGGGACCGTTGAAGCAGTAAAAACAGTGAGTGATTTATTCTTGCCAATGGCAGGAACTATCGCTGAAGTAAATCCAGCCCTTTCTGCGAATCCAGAATTGGTGAACTCAGATCCTTATGGTGCAGGATGGATGGTAAAAGTAACTGTAAACAATGCAGCCGATTTTGAGCATTTGTTGACAAGCGAAGCATACGCACAATTGGTACACTAATCGATGTCAAAGAAAACATTAATTTGGGTTATTGCAGAAATTACCCTCGTATTTGTTTTACTAAGCTTGCCCGGTAGTAATTTTCGTGTACATAACCGTTGGTTTGGAAAATTTCCTGTTGACAAATTAGTCCATGTTATTTTGTTTACTAGTCTTGCTTTTTCTTTTTTCATGTACTTTGAAAAATCAAAATTCAGCTTTCTCAAAACAGTAAGAGCTAAAGCAATGGTACTTATATTTTGTATCCTGTATGGGATTGCGATGGAGTATTATCAAAAACATTTCGTTCCAAGTCGGGGTTTTGAAGTGTCCGATATGTTAGCAGATGCTGCTGGTGCAATTTTCGCTCTTCCTTTATTTAATTGGATGCAAAATAAATTGATCAAAAAAAGTAGCTAAATATGGGTATAGAAAATGACATACAACAGGCTAGCTTCAGAAATGAGTTCCAAAAATTGGGCATCAATATCATTTATACTGCCAATTGGTTAAATGAACAAATTGGTCATTTTTTGATGCAAGAAGATATCACCCAACAACAATATAACATTTTACGCATTTTAAGAGGCAGCGAAGTGCCACTCAGCACTTTGCAAATAAGGGAACGCATGTTGGATAAAATGAGTGATACCAGCCGAATAGTAGACCGCCTCATTGTTAAAAGCTTAGTTCAAAAAACCGCCTGCAAATCAGATAAACGCCTTGTTGACATTACTTTAAGCGAGAAAGGCCTCCAATTGGTGAATAGATTGGATCAATACAATAATCAAATAGATGCAATTTTAAAAAATGTATCCCAGGAGGAAGCAAAAACCATCAACCAAATACTTGACAAGTTGCGCAATCTGCCCAAGTAAAAATAAATTTTTGAGTATGCGATTTATATTTAGCCTATTAATCATTGGATCAAGTTTATGTGCATTCGCACAACCAAAATTAGAGGATAAAAATGTTTTTGAATTCAGGGGAGTATGGGTAGCTTCTATCATTAATATTGACTGGCCAAGCAAAGTGGGCCTGAGCAATGAAGCACAGAAAAAAGAATTTATTGCCTTACTAGATATGCACCAGAAAAATGGAATGAACGCCATTATCATGCAAGTACGTCCTGCTGGTGATGCTATGTATCCTTCCACTTTAGAACCCTGGAGTGAATACTTAATGGGAACGCAAGGTTTGCCTCCTAGTCCGTTTTATGATCCATTGAGTTTTATGATTGCTGAAACGCATAAAAGAAGTATGGAATTTCATGCTTGGATTAATCCTTACCGAGCCGTTTTTAATGTAAAAAAATCAACGATTGCACCCAATCATCTTACTAAAACACATCCTGAATGGTTTATAGATTATGATGACAAAAAAATATTTAACCCTGGCCTTCCAGAAGTATGGAAACACACCAATAGAGTGGTGAGGGATCTCGTTTCCAGATATGATATTGACGCCATTCATTTGGATGATTATTTTTATCCTTACAAAGTGCCAGGAAAAGAATTTCAAGACGATGCCACTTATAAAAAATACCGTCGGGGTTTGGAAAAGGAAGACTGGCGAAGAAGTAATTGCGATACCATTATTAAGCAGTTGTCCAATACGATTCATTCCATTAAACCTGGTGTTCAATTTGGCATAAGTCCTTTTGGTGTGTGGCGTAATAAATCAAAAGACCCTGCAGGAAGCAATACCAAGGCGGGTGTTACCAACTACGATGACTTATATGCCGACATTATGTTATGGTTAAAAAAAGGTTGGGTAGATTATATTATTCCGCAATTGTATTGGGAACATGGACATGCTTTAGCCGATTACGATGAACTCGTAAACTGGTGGGACCAACATAGTCATAATAGAAATTTATATATTGGACACGGCATTTATCGTGCAGGTACTACGCCCAATTGGAAAAACAGCAATGAGCTTCCTTATCAAATCAAAAGCTTACGTGGTTTAAAAAACACAAGAGGTAGTGCTTATTTTAGTAGCAAAACATTTAACTCGAATCCCAATCACTGGAACGACACTTTACAAAATAATTATTACCGTAAACCGGCTTTACAACCTACTATGCCTTGGCTAGTGCAATATGAAATGACTACACCTTTGGTTGTTAAAAAATCAGAAAACACCTACCAGGTGGAACTCAAACAAGCAAAGCCCTTAAAATACTTTACCATCATTTCCTCCTTCAATAGCAAGTATGTAGTGGAAGCCATCATTCCTGCCGAAAGTAAATTCATTAGCTTAAAGGCATTGGGTATTAACAAAGAAGCAAATCATCAATATTGGCTAGTCGCCGTTGGGCTTCAAAACCAATTAAGTAAAATGGTGGCTTTATAATTAAGATTCGTAAACACGCTTTAGTGGCATATTCTGATTGGCTTTAATAATCAAAGGCACGTGTTCCACAATCGTCATGTCATTGTCTAATCCAAAGGCTTTTTGATCACTTTGCGCTAAATGTTTGATATTGAAATACGCATCCATAATAAAGTCTTCTCTAATACTTAATTCATTTTCGATACTAAAGAAGCTTTCAATAATTACATACGTGATGTCTGTATGGAAGTCCTTGCTTTTCAAAGACTCGTATTTACTATAAATACCCAATTCATGGGATTCATTCAATTCCTGCATCACTTTCTTGAAACAGATATTAATTCTTGGTTGAATTCTAAATCCAAGTTTAAAGTCTACACGCATTACTTTATCGTCCACTAATTCACGAATACTGTATTCCATGCCATAAGGGGAGTCGGTACGGTCAATATGAATAAACCAGTAAATATCAGCACGCTTTGGCTTACGATTTAAAATGGAATCAATGATTCTGTGTTCAATTTCTCTATGGTTATTTGCCTTCGTTAAGTACACTAAATGGGTTGCATATTTTGGCATATCCTTATCCGCACTTAATTCTACTAAAGGATCTAAGTAGTCTTTTAGCTTTACAAAATCTAAATATCGATTGGTAATTTTTCGAGCACGATGCCATATCATCATCACAAAAATCATACTGAAAGAAAATACAAACGTGATCAATGCTTCATGAATTTTCACCACATTGGCTGTAAAAAAGGAGATTTCAACAATGGCAAAAACTAAAATGATAAAAGCGACCACCCAGCGATTCCACCTTTTTACATTTAACATGTAAAAATTAATTAA
>CANKWR010000032.1 GCA_947487525.1 Bacteroidota bacterium | reverse complement strand
ATTCGAATGCAGGAAGAGGGGATGGTGAATTTGGCAACGATCGAAGTTTTTTTACTTACCAAACGGATATTAGAAAAAAATGGATGGGCTTAAGTACCGAGTTTGGACTTAAAACATCCACTTTAAATTTTGAAAATCATTCAAATTATACCAAAACATATTTGAATGTAACGACTAATGATTTATTTAGAACCAATAGTTTCAGGTATAAGGAACAAATTAATGCTGCTTATATTCAAGCTTCAAAAACCTGGGGTCCAGTGATTTTAAAAGTGGGAACCAGATTTGAGCAAACCATTATGCAAGGCCGTCAACTTATACCAAAGGACACTACTTTTTCAGTGAACCGAACAGATGCCTTTCCTTATGTGTACTTAAGCAGGAAAATAATCAATATCATGAATTATGAGTTGAGGGGTTTTTTGGTATATCGTAAAACAATTAGTCGTCCTTCCTATGAATTTTTAAATCCATTTGCTAGATACATTGATCCATTTTTATATGAAGTGGGTAATCCTAATTTAAGGCCACAGTTTACAACGAACTATGAAGCGAATATTAGTGTGGATGACAAGCCTTTATTTGCCTATGGAGTCAACGAGACCAAGGACATTTTTACCAATGTGGTGTATCAATCGCCTACAAATAAGCAAGTAAGTTATCGAACCTATGATAACTTGGGAAAAAGCAGGGAAACTTATTTTAGAATGATTGGGGTGATTCCGCCAGGTAAAAAGTTTTTTGCAGTATTAGGAGCGCAGTATAATCGCAATGAATATATTGGATTTTATGAAGGCAAGCCCATCACTTTTAACAAGGGTACCTGGGCTTTATTTACTTTTCAGTCCTATAAAATAGACGGGCTCTCCACCATCACTTTAAATGGATTTTGGCGCATCAGTGGACAGCAGCAGTTTTATGAATTGTCAGATTTCGGATCATTCACTACCTCTATTAATAGACAGTTTTTAAAGAAAAAATTAGTGGTTACTGCCAGTTGGAATGACTTTTTATTTACCAATAACAACAACTTTACTTTACGTCAAGGCACACAAAATGCTGTGGGGTATCGGGAAAGTGATACCAGAAGATGGGGCTTGAACCTAAGGTATAATTTTGGATTTAAGCCTAAGGAAAATAAAATGGATATGCTGGAGACAGCCAATGATAATAAGTAAGTAATATTATTTGGTAGTTACTTTCTCAATGATTGCAAAAATACTCATGCTACCCATAATTACCACGACCAGCCAGCCACTTATTTGAATCCAAATTGGATATTTATATTTTGTGAGTACAGGTAATTTTCTACTCGCGATCAGCATAATGGCGAGTGCAAAAGGAAGAATCAATCCATTGACCAATCCAGCCATTAACAATAACTCTTTTGGTTTGCCGAGTACAACAAAAAACAGGGTGGTGAAAACAATGAATCCACTTATAATCCATCTTTCCTGTTGAATGATTTTATGCGGTATGTGTTTTATAAAACTATAGGAAGTATAGGAAGCGCCAATAACCGATGAAATGGCTGCACTCCATAATACGATACCAAATATAAATAAACCCCATCTGCCTCCGGCGGATTCAAAAATGGTAGCTGCAGGATTGTCCTTATTCAATGCAATTCCTTTTGTGACGATGCCTACAGCAGCTAAAAATAAAATATAGCGCATTAAGGAAGATATTAAAATTCCTGTTCTTGCACTTTTTGTAACAAAACTCATTTGACTGGGTCCAGTAATGCCGGCATCAATTAATCGATGTGCACCTGAAAAAGTAATATAGCCACCAACCGTGCCTCCTACAATCGTTACAATAGCCAATAAGGAAATTTTTTCTGGAATAAAACTATGGTGAACAGCTTCAAAGATGGGTGGATGCGCAGCATACACAATCACCAAGGTCAATCCAATTTTAATGATCCCTAAATATTTGGTAATACTATCTAGCATTTTGCCAATTTCTTGTACCCAAAAAATAAGGATTGCAACGAGGCCACTTATGATGGCACCTTGTGAAAAGGAAATCCCCGTTAAAATATTTAAGGCTAAACCACAGCCGGCGATATTGCCAATATTAAATGCAAGCCCCCCTAATACAATTAAAATGGAAAGTATGTTTCCTAAACCTGGTAATAAGGCGTTGGCAATTTCTTGCGCACGCATTCCACTTAAGGTAATGCAGCGCCAAATATTGATTTGTGCCCCCAAATCCAATAGGATGGAAATGATAATAACGAATCCAAAGCTGGTGGCCAATTGCTCCGTAAAAACGGAGGTTTGTGTTAAAAAACCGGGGCCAATGGATGAGTTGGCCATTAAAAAAGCAGCCCCTAAACTTAGTCCAGTAAGGGAGGGTAACTTAGGCGCATTAGTATTTTTTAATTTCAATATTGTTTTGCTTTAATGCGTCATAAATACCTTCGGCAAACTCAATTGCATTGGGACCGTCGCCATGTATACAAATCGTATCCACTTTTAAATCAATCAATGCTCCTTGTAGGCTGTTGACTTTGTTTTGATGAATCATGGTATTTACTTGTGCAATGACTTGTTCAGTTGATTCAAGCATGGAATGATCTAAATGCCTTGGTGTTAGTTGACCATTGTTTTGATAGGACCTATCTGCAAATGCTTCTCTTGCAAAAGGTTGTCCCGCCATGATTGCTTCTTGAATGGTGTCGCTGCCACTGAGTCCATAAATAATTAAAGTGGGGTCAATTGCCTGTATGGTTTGTATAAAAGTTTTACTGAGCATTGGATCCTTTGCGCAGTCGTTGTATAAAGCACCATGGAGTTTGATATGATGAATTGGCGCACCCATTGGAATCGCAATTTTTTCAAATTGATAATATTGCGCTGCAATCAATTCGGCTAAATCAAGTACAGAAATAAATTGTGAAATGCGTCCAAAATTTTCTTTGTCATTGTAACTGGGGTGGGGGCCTACTGCCACATTGTATTTTTGTGCAATTTCAATAGTTCTTTTAATTGAATCCGCATTGCCTGTATGACCACCGCAGGCTATATTGGCACTGCTGATATAAGGCATGATATAGGCTTCATTGCCCATGCCTTCTCCCATATCACAGTTAATATCAATGCTTAAATTGTGCATACATTTCTTGGTACAAATTATGAGCAGTTGCTAGTTTTGTCAAACTAAATTTAATTAAATGTTCTGTTTTTATTTGCGCAAACCTTGGTAAATCTACCAAAATTATTTGACCCAGATTCGCATAGCCGCCAATGGTTTGATGATCGGCCATTAAAACAAAGATTGATCCATTGGGTAGTAACTGAATGGTACCCCTGGTTACGGCGCTGGATAGATAGGCGTTTGGGGTAGTGAGTGATAAACTAGGGCCGGACAATTGAAACCCCATTCTATTGGCATGTGGGGTTATTGAATAGGGGGAATTCAATAAATGATGAATTGAATCTTCCGTTAAATCCTGCCAAGCGGGTCCAGGGATGATTCGAATGGGAGTATGATTGTTGAATAAAAAATGATGCACTTTTTCAATGACCACTGAATTGAATTGAAAATTTGGGTTGATGTGTTGGCTTTGGTCATCAATTAAAATCTGGTCTTCTTTTTCAAAACGTTTTCCATGATAGGAATAACTATGGAGCCATTGGGGGTTTTCAAAATTGCCTTTGATGGCAACATAACAAGTTTTGCCTTCAAGGGGTTGCAACATACTAAGGGTATCCATTGCACTCACTTGAATGGGGGTGTTCAAAGCAATACTTTTTTCGTTGAGTACTGGAACAAAATTGGCACCCGTGATACAAATGGTATGATTCGTGGTGAATTGAATTTGTGCAGTTGGAAAATGCAATTCAAGGATGGGATGATTAAGTTCATTTTGTAAAATGGCATTCCCTAGCCAGGCAGACAAATAGTCCATACAACCATTGGGTTGGATGCCTAGGTGTTGATAGCCATACCTGCCCTGATCCTGTATGGAGTCTGCAATTCCTTTTTTAATTATTTTAATGGACATGTCAATTATTTATATTCATTGATTTTGTCAAATTCAAGTTGCGTGATGGGATAAAATTGTATTTGATCACCCACTTTAAACCTGCTTAATTGAGTAGGTGCTGGATCAAAAATGACCCAAGGTGTTTTTCCGATAATTTTCCATCCACCAGGACATTCTGAAGGGTAGATGCCAGTTTGCGGACCTGCAATACCCACACTACCCGCAGGTACCGCGTTGCGGGGTTGAGCATGTCTAGGGGTTTGAATTTGAGGATCCACCGTTCCCATATAGGTAAAGCCAGGCAAGAACCCAATACTATACACTTGATAAATGGGGGCACAATGTATGTTTATAATGGATGCAATTGAAATTTGCTTTTCATCACTTAATGAATCCATATCTAATGCAAAAATTGGATCATAACAAACAGGTACTTTAATAATTTCGTTTGCTGAATGTTGATTTTCGGTCTTTTCTTTTTCAAATGAAATAATCAGTGCTTCCCCAAAATTTTTCATGTACTCAGTACTGTTGTCTTTGTTTTGTAAAAACGTGGAAATATCAAAAACTAGGGTAAGGCTGTTGTAAGAAGGGATTAAATCTAATACCCCGTTTATTTTTTTACTTTCAATAAATTGATGTAGGGCGGTTATTTTATGCAAAATAGCTGGATCAATTTGCGGGGTCAATGCAAAAACAAGTGCGTGATCCCCTAAACTATAAATAGTCCATTTGTTAATTGACGTTCTCATTGTATAAGCCTCTATTGATACGATTTATGTAAAAGATAGCAAACTTTTTAACCATTTATTCAAATAATTAAATTAAACATACATATTTATTTGCATATATGTTTGATGCATTAAATTATAATGTAAGTTTACCTGCTCAATCACGCCTATCCAGAAATGTGAGTTATTATATTATTGGCCAGGCTTCAAAATATATACCTGCTGGTGCGCAAAGAGTGGAATCAATCGCTAATTTAGCAACCATAAAAACGGCAGGGTTTATACTTCCCAATGGGAAAAAAGCATGTTTGGTAAAATAAAGTAGTACTTATGAAAAAAAATCTTTTATTATGCGCATTGTTATTAATGAATACCGTTGTTTTTGCGCAATCCAATAAGGAGGCTAAAATGCACCAGTTTGTCAATAACTTATTGGCTAAAATGACCTTGGAAGAAAAACTAGGACAGCTTAATTTACCTGCCTCTAGTGATTTTGTTACAGGTGCAGTGAGTAGTTCAGATATTGCGGATAAAGTAAAGTCAGGTAAAGTGGGGGGCGTATTTAATATTCGTTCTGTTACAAAAATTAAAGAGTTACAAGAGTTTGCTGTAAAAAGTACAAGACTTCATATTCCATTATTATTTGGAATGGATGTTATTCACGGATACAAAACAATATTCCCAATTCCATTGGCCATGTCTGCTTCTTGGGATATGCAATTAGTGGAGCGTTCCGCACGTATCGCAGCAATGGAAGCTAGTGCGGATGGAATTCAATGGACTTTTTCACCCATGGTGGATTTAACAAGAGACCCTCGTTGGGGAAGGGTGTCAGAAGGAAATGGGGAAGATCCATTTTTAAGTTCAGCCATTGCAAAAGCCATGGTGAAGGGCTATCAAGGGGATGATTTATCCGCGCCCAATACCATCCTGTCTTGTGTTAAACATTATGCATTGTATGGGGCGGCAGAAGGGGGAAGAGACTACAACACCACCGATATGAGTCGTGTAAGAATGTACAACGAGTATTTTCCTCCCTATCAAGCGGCAGTGGATGCTGGGGTAGGTTCGGTAATGGTCTCATTTAATGAAATTGATGGAGTGCCTGCTTCAGGCAATAAATGGTTGGTGGATGAGGTGTTAAGAAAACAATGGAAGTTTGGCGGTTTTGTGGTATCGGATTATACAGGTATCCCAGAAATGATCACCCATGGTATGGGAGATAGCCAAACTGTAAATGCTTTGTCTTTAAATGCTGGCGTTGATATGGATATGGTGGGAGAAGGATTCTTAAATACCCTGAAAAAATCAATGCAGGAAGGCAAGGTTACTTTAGCACAAATCAATAAAGCATGTGAGCGTATCTTAATCGCTAAATATCAATTAGGCTTATTTGAGGATCCATATCGTTATTGTAATGAGCAAAGATCAGCCACTGAAGTGTTCACCGAAAGTAACCGAGCAGAAGCAAGAAAAATTGCTGCACAAAGTTTTGTGTTGTTAAAAAATAAAAATGTTTTACCCATTGCTGCCGGCAAAACCATTGCCTTGGTTGGACCTTTAGCAGATGCTAAAGAAAACATGACCGGAACTTGGAGTGTGGGTGCGGATAATACAAAGTCAGTAAGTTTATTAAAAGGTTTGACTGATGCAGTAGGAGTGAATGGGAAAGTGGTTTATGCAAAAGGAGCTAATTTAGAAGATGATGCTGAATTGCAAAATCGTCAAACCATGTTTGGTAAAGACATTGCTAGGGATACTAAGTCCGCCGATGAATTGATTCAAGAGGCGTTAACAATCACTGCGAATGCAGATGTTATTGTGGCTGCGTTAGGAGAAGGTGCAGAGAGTAGTGGAGAGAGTGCTTCTAAATCAAATATTGATATTCCTGAAGCACAAAAGCGATTATTAAAAGCATTAGTAGCAACAGGCAAACCAGTGGTATTGGTATTGTTTAATGGTCGTCCGCTTACACTTAATTGGGAAAATGAAAATGTACCTGCCATATTAGATGTTTGGTTTGCAGGATCAGAAGCAGGAGATGCCATTGCGGATGCCTTAATGGGTAAAGTAAATCCATCTGGTAAATTAACAATGAGCTTTCCGCAAAATGTAGGACAAATACCATTGTACTATAACCATAAAAACACAGGTCGTCCTTTAACAGGGAAATGGTTTTCTAAATTCCAATCCAATTATATTGATGTAAGCAATGAGCCATTGTATCCTTTTGGTTATGGGCTTAGTTATACCAAGTTTGAATATGGGGATGTGAAGGTATCATCGAATGCGTTAAAAGGAAATCAAAAATTAACTGTAACAGTGAATGTAAAAAATACAGGGGCTATTACTGGTAAGGAAGTGGTACAATTGTATATCCGTGATGAAGTGGGAAGTATCACCAGACCCGTACAAGAATTAAAAGGATTTGATAAAATTGAATTAGCGCCGGGACAAAGTAAAGACGTAATTTTTGAAATTACCCCTGCGTTGTTAAAATTTTACAATAGCGATTTAAAGTTGGACTGGGAAGCAGGTGACTTTCAAATTATGGTAGGACCTAATTCCAAAGAAGTTAAATCGGTGAAAGTAACTTGGAGTAAGTAAGGCGAATTTACCAACTTCCATATAACCCTTCTCTTAGTGCCTTTTGATATTTCTTATCATTAAAGGTATATAGGAAGGGCGCTTTGTGCGCGCCGCCTTTACGCGTTTCTGTAAGTTTATTTAAAATGCCAAATCCAATCATTTTACGTTGGAAGTTACGACGGTCTAATTTTTGGTCTAATATAGTTTCATATAATTTCTGCAATTCAGGCATGGTAAATTTCTTAGGCAAAAGGTTTCTGCCAATGGGTAAGTAGGCGAGTTGTGTTCTTAAGGATTCTAATGCCTTTAAAACGATTGCTTCGTGGTCCATCATTAAATTACTCAGCCTATTAATGTCAATCCATTCAGCCCCTTCGTTTAAGATGGCATCACCCAAGTCTACTTCCGTAAAATCAATTAATGCATAAAAGCCAATCGTGATAAATCGTTGAAGGAGCCAATGATCCTTTGGTATTTTAATACCATATTCTAAATATCTATTTTGGTGAATGGTTATATCACATCTATTGGGATCGCCAAAGGCATTGAACTGTTGCAAGAAAATATTTTCAACCCCGGTACGTTCTTGCAATACACGATAGGCGGCGTTTTCAATGGTTTCGTCTTTATAAATAAAGCCACCCGGCAATGCCCATTTATTGGAATGTTTTATTTTTAACAAAAGTACTTTTAAAACATTTTCATGAAAGCCAAAAATGGTACAGTCCACTGAAATGCCAGGTTGATAAATTTTATCCCCTTTTTCTAGCGTAGATTTAAAATGAGTGGGTAAGGTTACCTTCTTTGGCATAAATGATGTCCGCTTAGTTTATAATTTGTTCACTGATTTTACCAGTGGTTTTATGCTTTAAGATTAATTTCTTTGCACCATAATGTGTCATCTCTTCTTTTACTAAATAATGATCGGCATCATAATCTACTAAATGACTTTCTTTAGTTAATCCTTCTTTACCTCTCCAAATATCTAATTTAACGGGCTCCCATAATTTTGATTTTGCAGAACGGTAGGCTGCATCTAAAATACAGTTTACTACATAGCCATCATAGAAAGTTTCTTTAGGGGCAACTCCTTTTTCCATAGAATTAAACATGTCCATAAACATATGGTTATAGCCTAACTCATTTAGTTCATCACCCACTGGAAATAACCAACCTCGATCGCTCTCTGCTTTTTCAGCAATATAGTCACCTCCTTTGCCGGTGGTGAACATTTCAAAACCAGTGCGTAAAAAGCTATTGATCCAAATGGTTCCTTCGGTACCCATTACTTCGTCTCTTAAATCCAAGCCTCCTCTAAAAGTCCAACTTACTTCGAACTGACCAATGGCGCCATTTTCATATTTCACCAATCCAATGGCATGGTCCTCTGCGTCAATTGGCTTTACTTGCGTATCCGCCCAGCACATGACTTCCACGGGCTTAATATCTTTACCAATATAGCTTCTTGAAATTTCAACACAATGACAACCAAGGTCTAAAATACAACCTCCACCTGCTTGTTCAATATCCCAAAACCAATCACTGTGTGGACCAGGGTGGGTCTCACGAGACTTTGCCCATAAAACGCGTCCTATAGCACCTTCTTTAACGCTTTGGTTGGCTTTGATAAACTTAGGGGTATACACTAAGTCCTCTAAGTAACCATTGAATATACCTGCTTCTTCTACCGCAATAAGCATTCTTTTCGCTTCCGCACTATTGCGTCCCAGAGGCTTGGTGGTCATGACTGCTTTTTTATGTTTGCAACAAAGCATCACTGCAGCTTCATGAATATTATTGGGTAGTGCAATACATACTACGTCCACATCGGGGTGGGCGATCGCTGCTTCCATATCGGTGGTCCAATGTGCACAATTGTAATCCGCTGCAAATTTTAAAGCCGACTCCTCGCGGCGTGCATAAATACTGACTACTTTGTCCTTACTTCTATAACCTTGCAGTGCATCGGCATAAAAACGGCCAATAAATCCTGCTCCTAACATTGCAATACGCATCTTATTCTTTTTTTTGTTTGTTATGATAGTCCACTTAATAAAAAAGCCTACCCAATAGGATAGGCTTTGAAATATTTTAAATTAGGCAGCGGCGATTTCCTTTTTTTCTTTAAATGTAAATATGAAGGCAATTAATACCGCACCAGCAATCGCAGCAGGATACAACCAAATGGTATGCCAGTCGTGCGCAATTGTTTCCACTTTTGTTGTTGCATTAATTGAGGAAGTAGCATATTTAGCAGCCACGAAACCACTATACCATGTTCCAATAAACATACCCACACCGTAAGTGGCAAAAGTAAATAATCCTTGTGCTGCATTTTTAATGGATTCGCCCGCTTTTTTCTCCGTATACATATATCCAGTTACAAAGAAAAAGTCATAACAAATGCCATGTAAAATAATACCTGCATATAACATCCAGGTAGCTGAAGCGCTACCATACGAAAAACATACATAACGTAATACCCATGCACCCATACCAAAAATAAGCATATTTTTCACCCCAATTTTATTGAAAAGGAAGGGTATTGCTAAAATGAATAATGCTTCTGACATTTGCCCCATCGCCATTTTACCTGTTGTTCCTTCGCCAAAGAATTCTTTAAGATAAGAACCTGCAAATCCATAATAAAAAGAAAGAGGAATACAAATTAAGATGGCAGCTACGAAGAAAATTTTATAGGCATTGCTTTTAAATAAAACAAAAGCATCTTTTCCTAAAATAGCACCAAGTGAGTTATCTCCTGAATTTGCCTTAGGGGGTGTATCAGGTAAAATGAAACTAAACAATCCTAATAATGCAGATGCCCCAGCAGCAATTTGAAAAGTCATTGGGTTGTCTGTTATTTTTAATTGTGTAATTACCAATCCCGCAACAATCCAACCCAAGGTTCCAAATACACGAATCCAAGGAAATTGTTTGCCTGGATCTGTCATTTGTGCAAACGCTACACTATTGCTTAATGCAATGGTTGGCATGTATAATAAAGAGTAAATTAAAATCACCCAATAAAAACCAGAGGTATGCGTCATTTGTGTAGCATATACCAATAAGCCTGCACCAATTAAATGAAGCACGCCCATAATTTTTTGTGCAGCAAAATATCTATCTGCAATCATTCCTACAAAAAACGGGGAAATAATGGTAGCGATGGCGCCTGCACTATAGGCAGCCCCTTTGGCAACATCCACATTTTGACCTTTAAACACAATGTCCATATAGGGTCCCATTGTCACATACCAGGCTCCCCAGATATAATATTGGAGGAACATCATTGCTGAAAGTAGTATACCTGTTTTTAATTTCATAATTGGCTAGTTTGGTTTTAAGCGAATTCAATATACTAATAAATCTGAAAATTAGGGCTTAATAAAGGCCATTTTTAATACCCAATGTGTTGAAAAGACACACAAAAAAGCCCTATCACATTTTTATGCGATAGGGCAGTGTAATTTTATCGAGAAGAACGCTGCTTTATGGAATACCATCTGTCAAGCGTTTGCTGTTTTATATTTTTAAGCAGCATCTAATGCTTGCAAAATATCCGCTAAAATATCGTCCTTATGTTCAAGGCCAACCGAGATGCGAATTAATCCTGGCGTGATGCTAACGGCTTGTCTTTCGGCCTCCGATAATTTAGCATGTGTCGTACTTGCAGGGTGGGAGGCAATGCTGCGGGTGTCCCCTAAATTGGCAGTTAAAGAAAGCATTTTTAAATTGTTTAAAAATGTCCTGCCCGATTCAATGTCGACTTTTAATTCAAAACAAACAATACCGCCTCCATTTGTCATTTGCTTTTTTGCAATGGCATGATGTGGATGCGAGGGTAGGAAAGGATATTTTACAAAATTAATTTTCGCATGACCCTCCAATTTTTCAGCAATATATAAAGCATTACTACAATGACGCTCCATTCTTACTTCCAAAGTTTCTAAACTCTTGCTTAAGATCCAAGCGTTAAATGGAGAAAGAGCAGGGCCTGTGCTGCGACAGAATAAATAAATATCCTGAATCAAATCTTTTCTTCCAACAACGGCGCCACCTAACACGCGACCTTGTCCATCAATCCACTTGGTAGCTGAGTGCACCACTAAGTCGGCACCTAAATCAATCGGAGTTTGACCAATAGGGGTGGCAAAACAATTGTCCACGTTTAAAATAATATTATGCTTTTTCGCAATGGTACTTAACATACTAATATCTACTAGGTCTAATCCTGGATTGGTTGGCGTCTCTACATAAATCATTTTGGTATTTGGAGTGATTGCTGCCTCCCATTGCTCAGCTGTTGCACCAGCACCAACATAACTATAATCAATACCATATTTAGGCATGTATTTTGAAATCACTGTATGGGTGCTTCCAAAAATAGAAGTACAAGAAAGTAAGTGATCTCCTTTTTTCAAAAATGCCATAAAGGATCCAAACACAGCACTCATTCCACTTGCTGTTGCAAATCCATCTTCCGCATTTTCCAACACGCATAAACGGTCCACAAATTCTTGCACATTGGGGTTGGAGAAACGACTATAAATATTGGCATCTGTTTCATCTGCAAATGCTGCACGCATATCCTCCGCATTATCAAAGGTAAAACTACTTGTCAAGAACAATGGGGTTGCATGTTCATGCTCCGGTGTTTGTGGAACCCTTGTTCTAATTAATTTAGATTGATTGTGCTTCATGCTACTAAAATTAATTTATAAAATTTCAACACTCCAGGTGATTACAGCGCCGGCTGCTCTTAAAGTAGCGGCTACCGAACAATATTTATCTATTGAAAGGGCGCATGCTTTTTCGGCCTGCTCTTTGCTCATGCTTCCTTTAAATTTAAAAACAATATTAACGGTTTGCCATAAAGCAGGTTCTTTGTCTGCTTCGCGCTCCCCATCTATATCCATTTCAAAAAGGGTAATGGTTTGTTTTTGTTTTTTTAAGATCATTACAATATCAACTCCACTACATCCACCCAATGCACTTAATAATGCTTGCATTGGTCTTACACCATTGCAATGTCCTCCTTGATCCACTGGAATATCCATGGTCATGGTTTGACCCGCTTCGTCGGTGGTTACAAACTGATAATCTTGGTCTATTTGCTTTAAATGTATCCTTGCCATAGGTGAATGCTTGTTAGTATATAAGAAGTGTAATAATTTGTACCTTTGGCAAAGGTAATTCAAATAGATAGTTAGTTCGCAATTAGCATACAAAAAAATGGGTCCAACAATATATCAATACAATCAGCCATTTGCTTTAGAATGTGGGGTGAGTTTGCCAAAACTTAAAATCGCCTATCATACCTACGGGGAATATACACCAGGGAAGAAAGTGGCTTGGGTTTGTCATGCATTAACGGCGAATTCGGATGCTGCAGATTGGTGGAAGGGTTTAATTGGGGAAGGGTATTTAATAAACCCCAATGATTACTTTATTGTTTGTGCGAATATTATTGGCTCTTGTTATGGATCAACAGGTCCCTTGAGTGTGGAAGATTTAGGTGCTAAAATTAGCTTGAATAATTTTCCAACGGTGACTATACGAGATATGGTGCAAGCACATATTTTATTAAGACAACATTTAGGAATAGATCGTATTGATTTATTAATGGGCGGAAGCATGGGTGGTTACCAAGCATTAGAGTGGGCGATAGCTGAACCTGAAGTAATAAAGAAAATGTTTTTGATTGCTACCGCTTCTTCCGAAAGTGCATGGGGTGTAGCGGTGCATACGGCGCAACGTTTGGCCATTGAAGCAGATAGTACCTGGAAAGAAGCAAGGCCCAATGCGGGTGCCAAGGGTTTAAAAGCGGCGCGCGCCATTGGCATGTTAACGTATCGGAACTATGCCATTTTTCAAGAGAAACAAACCGATGAGGATCCAGAAAAGATTGACAATTTTAAAGCTTCCTCTTATATCGAATACCAAGGAGATAAATTAGTAAAACGTTTTAACGCATACAGTTATTGGTTATTGACCAAATCTATGGACAGTCATCACTTAGCACGAAAAAGAGGAGGGGACTTAATGGCTACTTTAGCCACTATTCAAATCCCCACTTTAATCATTGGCATTGATAGTGATATTCTTTGTCCATTAGCCGAACAACGTTTTATGGAACATCATATGCCCAATGCAAAATTTATTGCCATTGATTCATGCTATGGCCACGATGGCTTTATTATTGAAGGCCCACAAATTTCCAACTTACTTCAGCATTGGTTGGTTTTACAAAATGGGTAGTGTTAATTATCTACTTCAATATAATTGATGACTGCTTTGATTCCAGAAGGGTCAGAAATTTCTAATTCAAATGTGGTTTTTTCAGGAAAAATTAATGGGGCATTTAAATTCTGTCCAACGTTTTGATTAAAAATGGAAGGTCCATTTTTGAACTTAATATTATTTATACTTGATATTAAAATTCTAGTGGATTCTACTTCTGCCCCTTTATTGTATTTACGCTCGCAGAAAACATTGTATATGTACCAGGTTTTTCCTTCGGGCACTTTAAATTTAGCAGTTTCATTGGTAAATTCAACTAAATGGGCTTTTCCTTTAGGGGTACCAGTTTGAGCAAATCCTTTTGAAACAAAAAGGGTAAAGAATAGGGCAAAAATAAAAATGGGGGTTTTTGATTTCATTGTTGGGGGTATTGATTGTTAAAATTTTCTCGTTGAGTGTTTAAATTAAAGTTATATTTTTTTTGTGTTAGTTAAGCGCGGAAAAAATACATTTGTTTGTTGGCTATATTTTTCAAAGTCCGGATGTGATTTCATATTGCTTTCAAGCATAGGAATGCCAGATACTTTTAAAATCAAAAAAGTAATTGTTATTGGGCCGATGATACCCATCCATCCTCCTTGTACTGCTAGTGCAATTATTCCAATACCCCACCATTGCACCACTTCCCCAAAATAATTGGGATGTCGAGTTAAACCCCAAAGCCCTTCCTGCATTAATTTTCCTTTGTTATTTGGATTGTTCTTAAAACGAATCAGTTGTGCATCGCCCACTGCTTCAAAATAAAATCCAATCATCCAAATAGCAATACCTAGTATATCTAGCCAAATGATGGGGGTATCCTCGCTTTTATTAATCAATAAAACGGGTAAAATAATGATGAATAAAAATGCACCTTGTAAAATAAATACTTGTAAATAAGATCTTACCAAAAACCATTTGCCCCACTCATTACGCCAGGCTAAATAACGGTAGTCCTCGCCTTTTCCTTTATTTCTAGCATGTATATGCCAGGCTAGCCGAATGCCCCAAACACTCACCAATAAGGCTGTTATTACACTTCTTGTTCCTTTTATATCGGCAATAAAAAAGGAGGTCCAAGTTAAAAGAATGAATCCCAAGCCCCAAGCTATATCTGCTACATCATTTCTTTTAGCAATCAAGGAGAGGATAAACCACACATGTATAAACGCAAGTAAAGTAATTGCAAGCACTAAATAATAGCTCATTTAAAAACTTTAGTAGCGATTAAATAGGTGATCACAGAAACGCTGGCTGCTAATACGGCTCCCCAAATTAAGTCAATGATGGTAACAAGTACTGGCCAGTCTTTTGCTACGGCCAAATTGGTTAAGTCATAAGTGGCATAACAAACAAATCCAAAAAAGGCTCCCATTAAAACAGCATGTGACCATGAGCTTTTAAGTACTGCTGGGGTAATGACAAATACAACAAGCCCTGCAATAAAAATCAGGTAAAAGATGATTGCGGCTGTCCAATTAAAATCCGGTCTCATTAAGCCGCCAATTTGTTTTGCATAAAAATTCTTTGCTACAAAACCTAACCAAACCATATCAATGGCAAAAAATACAGGTAGGGCGATACTAAAAAGTTTAAAGAACATATTATAAATTTATTATAAAAGAAAATGATACCTGAATTACAATTTAAGCATAATTTTACAAAAAGTAACTTATGGGATTTTTCAGACAAATAGGAGAGTACTTGTTTTTAGTAAAACGAGACCCCAATCAAGAAAGAACAGGGATGATGAAAGCCATGCATGGAATGAATCGCTTGTCTATTTTGATATTTTTGGTTGCGATTATTGTGATATTAGTGCGCAAGTTCATGCACTAATATTAGGTTGCTTATTTCGATAGTTCTTCCTGTATAATTTCCGCGGCTACATCAGTTGCACTTTGGCCAGTGTATAATCTTTCCTTTAACAATTGATAGTCGGCTTTGATCTGTGCTTTTTTATTTCCGTCTTCTAGCAAAAGCGATAATTCTTGCACCAGGTTTTTTTTATTTAAATCTTCCTGAATTAATTCTTTCACCACTTCCTTGTCCATGATTAAATTCACCAACGCAATGAATTTAATTTTTACAAAACGTTTGGCAAGGGCAAGGGTAATGGGGTTGCCTTTATAACATACAATTTCAGGGACGCCTAATAAGGCTGTTTCTAAAGTGGCAGTTCCGCTGGTAACTAAGGCTGCTATACTATGATGTAAGAGTGCATAGGTATTGCCTTTTACAATATGTACATTTTTATTAGCTGGTACTAAAGATGCAAACCACGCATCATCTAAGCCGGGTGCTTGTGCAATGGCAAAATGATAATTTGGAAATGCATTCACCACCGAAAGCATTTCAGGTAATTTTTTTGTAATTTCTTGCTTACGACTTCCAGGTAATAAGGCAATTATTTTTTCACCTGCTATTTGCGGTAGGGGATGTGGCAAGTTATTTTGACTTTTCAATACCTGCATTAATGGATGGCCGATATAATCTACTTCCCAGTTCCATTTATCTTTAAAATATTGTTTTTCAAATGGCAGAATACATAATAATCGGTCGATGCTTGCGCGCATGGCAGGTACCCGATTTTCTTTCCATGCCCACACTTGGGGTGCAATAAAATACACCACTTTTAATCCTTTTGATTTTGCCCATTTTGCAATGCGTAAATTAAATCCTGGATAGTCAATGCAAATTAAAACATCAGGTTTAAATGTTTCAATCTCTTTTTTACAGAATTTAATATTTGATAAAATGGTACGCAAATTCAGGAGTACTTCAACAAACCCCATGAAAGCCAATGTTCTATAATGCTTTACTAGCTTACCACCCGCGGCTTCCATTAAATCACCGCCCCAGCATTGAATGACTGCAAGGGGATCCTTGGCCTTAATGGCTTTGATCAAATTTGATCCGTGTAAATCGCCGCTGGCTTCACCAGCTATGATATAATAACGCATTTATAAAAACCATTTACATGCAATAGCCACTAATGCATAAATTATTGTAGTGAAAAAAATGCCTTTCCCAATATTGTCTTTTTCTTTATTAAATGAAAGCATTAAGGCAGCTCCGTTTAATACCAATGAAACACTAATCATTGCAGAGAGCACTGACTTCTGTTCCCCTAGTAAGGATAGGAATTCTTGCATACCAATAAAACTAAACTTCCATTTATAGAATGCAAAAAATCCTAAAAAGGGGAGGGCAAGTCCAATAAAAACACCAAAAATATATTTGTCTTTTACCATTTCCACTTTTTATTTAGCTTTTCTCTAATAATATGGTTCGTTAAATCAAATTGTACAGGAACTACACTTACATAATTATTTTTTAGGGCCCACACATCCGTATCCTTTGATTTATCAAAGTTCACAAATTCGCCTGTTAACCAATAGTATTTTTTGCCATAAGGATCTTTTCTTTCTACATATTTCTCCTCATACTTCGCATAGGATTGTTTGCAAATTTTAATTCCTTTAATAAGCTTTGTATCCACTTTTGGAATATTTACATTTAAACACAAATGCTTGTCTATGTTTTTATCCGCCAATACTTTTTCTATAATAATACCTGCAAAATGTGTAGCAGCCGTAAAATCAGCTTCGATGCTTAAATCCAACAAGCTAAAGCCAATACTTGGAATACTTTCAATAGAAGCCTCTAGAGCAGCCGACATGGTCCCGGAATAAATCACATTAATAGAGTGATTGGCTCCATGGTTAATGCCACTTAAACAAATAGTGGGTTTACGGTGCATGACTTTATCTACGGCTAATTTAACGCAGTCCACTGGGGTGCCACTGCATGCGTAGGCTTCCACCCCCTTCATATAGTCCACTTTGGTAAGTCTTAAATGGTGGCCAAGGGTGATGGCGTGTCCCATACCACTTTGAGGTTTGTCAGGAGCGACCACAACCACTTTTCCAAATGGGAGAGCGGCCTGCACCAAGGCGCGAATGCCAGGGGCGGTAATGCCGTCATCGTTCGTGATTAAAATAAGGGGTTTTTCGGTTTTTGTTTTAGCCATACTGCAAGTTACTAAGCAAGCACCTTGCCACAAAAATTAAAACACATCAAGGTTGGGAATGGGGGTAACGAAATTTTTTTCAAAAAATTACTAAAAATATTTGGAAATACTAAATAAATTAGTAAATTGCACTAAAATCATTAGTTATGTCATACGCAGGTAAAAATTTAAAGTACATCAGAAAGCAGCGCGAATGGACACAAGAGGAAATGGCCAATCAACTTCAGATTAAGCGTTCCTTGGTAGGCGCTTATGAAGAAGAAAGGGCAGAACCTCGTTTAGAAGTGCAGGAAACAATTTGTGCTTTATTCAATATTAGTTTGGAAGAATTCCTGTTTCAGGATCTTTCTTTAAAAGGAAATACTGGTGCTGATGCAGGCGCTGGGTCGTCTTATTTAGACCGTCGCCGCTCCATGAAAATGGACAAGTCAAGTTCGGCAGCCCCCATTGTGCCATTTATTCCAGTAAAGGCAGCTGCGGGTTATTTAGCTGGTTATGCTGATCCTGAGTTCTTAGATGAGCTTAACACCTTCACCTTGCCTATGTTGGCACCAGGTGATTATCGTGCTTTTGAGATTATCGGGGACAGTATGTTGCCTACGCCCAGCGGTTCTGTGATTGTTGGGGAGAAAGTGGACCATATTCAAGATGTAAAAAATTCGAATACCTATATCGTAGTCTCCAATGCAGACGGGGTGGTTTATAAAAGAATTATTACCAACGACGATCATAAAGAAAAGCTTACCTTATTGAGTGACAATCCATTATATGAGCCATATCAAGTAAATAGTCAAGATATTGTGGAAGTTTGGAAGGCAGTGTATATCATCCAAAAAGCAGGTGCACAACCTATGTGGAATGTGGATCAATTGGCTGGGGTGGTGAATAGCTTGCAGGACAAAATCAGCAATTTGAAGCGTACCATGAACTAATTAGGGGATTTTAGTTGTTCCAATATTTAGTTAAAGCCCGAGATTAACCTCTCGGGCTTTTTATATGCTTTCACTGGGTGGATTATTTACTTGAAATAGACTAAACAACGTTCGATGATCGCCATTACGCTAAAAACACTTTCCCTCATCTTAAATCGCGAACTCGCTACGCTCAGACATGCGCGATTTTTGACGATGTCATCAAGCGTTTTCTTAACGCTATGACTCAAATCTCACTTATGTTTTGTCTATATCAATTGTAAATGAATAATAGATAAAAGCAAATCACATAAAAAGCCTGAGATCTGAGCCATAGCGTGAAGAAATTTATAAATTCGATCGTTAAAAAAGTCTGCATGTTTGAGCACGAAGTGCGAGTTCAGACTTGTAGATTGGATTTATGAATTTTAGCGTTAATTGGCGAAATCGAAGGCGTTATGTGATTTGCTTGATATAAAGCAATTGTAAAATTATAATAGCCTAAATAAATGATAAACAAATACTTATGATATTATTATTAAAATAAAATGTGAATTATTATTCCCATTCAATGGTAGCAGGAGGCTTGCTACTTATATCATATACTACGCGGTTGATGCCACGCACTTCATTGATAATGGCATTGCTCACGTGGGCAAGGAACTCATAAGGCAAATGTGCCCAGTCGGCAGTCATTCCGTCCACCGAGGTAACTGCTCTTAAGGCAACCGTATATTCATAAGTTCTTTCATCACCCATTACCCCTACGCTTTTAACTGGTAATAGAATGGTTCCAGCCTGCCAAACCTTGTTATAGAGGTCAAATTCCTTGAGGGCATTCATATAAACATGGTCGGCTCTTTGTAGTAAATCCACTTTTTCAGGGGTGATATCCCCTAAAATACGAATGGCTAAACCGGGTCCTGGGAAAGGATGTCTATTAATAAGGTCCGCTGGGATGCCTAATTCAAGACCTACTTTTCGCACTTCGTCTTTAAATAAATACCTTAATGGCTCCACCAAGCTTAGGTGTAAAGTGTCTGGTAAGCCACCCACATTGTGGTGTGATTTGATGGTTTGAGAAGGTCCGTGAACGCTTACACTTTCAATTACGTCAGGGTATATCGTTCCTTGTCCTAAAAACTTGGCTTCCAACATTTTAGATGCTTCTATTTGAAATATATCTATAAATAGTTTTCCAATAATTTTACGCTTTTCTTCAGGGTCTGCTTTGCCGGCTAAGGCATCATAAAACATTTGCTTAGCATCTATCCCTTTTACATTTAAACCTACTGACTTATAGATGTCAAGGACGTTTTGGAACTCGTCTTTTCTTAAAACGCCATTGTCCACGAATATGCCATGAAGGCGATCACCGATGGCTTTATGAATTAGGGTGGCAGCAACGGTGCTATCCACTCCGCCACTTAAGGCCATAATTACGTGCCCGTCACCAATCTGCGCCTTGAGCTTTTCAACCGTCTCATTCACAAAGGAAGCAGGGGTCCAATTTTGACTACAACCACAAATAGCTACTAAAAAGTTTTTAATCATGGTTTTACCCTCGCTGGAGTGGTAAACCTCAGGATGGAATTGAAATCCATGAAGGCTATTGCCGGCATCGGCCTTTTTTCTGAAGGCGGCTACAGGGATACTGTCAGTATCGGCCAATAATTCAAAATTTTCAGGTAATTGGGTAATGGAGTCGCTATGGCTCATCCACACCTGGCTATTACTGGCAATATTTTTAAAAATGATATCGTCCTTTTGGATACGCAATTGCGCACGACCGTATTCTCGCTTATTTGACTTCTCTACCTTACCTCCAAAGTTCTTAGCGCTTAACTGGGCACCGTAACAAACAGTTAACACTGGAAGTTTTTCCAACATGGCTTGAATATCTACGTTAGGGGCATCCGCTTCATTGACACTAGCGGGAGATCCACTTAAAATGATCCCTTTTAAAGTGGGATCAAATTCAATGGGGGTATTAAAGGGCTTGATTTCACAATATACATTGGCTTCTCTTACTGCTCTTGCAATAAGTTGCGTGTATTGGCTTCCGAAGTCGAGGATTAATATTTTCTCAGTCATAACGCGAAGATACATTGAATAATTAATCGGCTTTTAAGGAATAATACACAAGTTTTTAGCAACTGGGCGGTGTGGGGGGAAGTCCAGAGGGTAGAGGGCAAAAAAAGTCCCGCCGCTTAGGGCAGGACTCATATATTAATAGCCGGGGCCAATTAAATTGATATTTTCAATTATTTCTTTTCGAATTTCTTCTTTGCAACTGGGGCAACAGCAGTATGTCTAGCCAATTTGCTTTTTAAATTAGCAGCCTTGTTCTTATGGATAATTCCACGCTTTGCTAATTTGTCAATTTGGGAAATGATATTTGGTAATTTCTCGTTGTAAGTAGTTTGTTCGCCGATTGTTTTTAAATCACGAATTGCATTACGTGTTGTTTTACCGTAATAACGGTTTCTATCGCGACGTTTAGTTGCTTGTCTTACATCTTTTTTGGTTGCCGAATGATTTGCCATGTACTAATTAATTTTCAGGAGGGCAAAGGTAAGGGAAGAAGGCTAATTATTAAAATTAAAATCAAAAAAAATCAAAAATCGTTATAAATAATTGATTTTCAATGATTTAAGTGAATAAACCTTCTTTGTGTCTGGTCGATTCGAATTTAACTGGGTTCTATTCATTTTTGAAATGCGAAAAGGATGAAAAAATCATATCATTTTACTCTTTTTTTCTATCAAAATCAAGCATTTAGACCGATATTTGCGCTCCTAGAATTTAAAATAAAGCAAGTAATCTAAATGAAGGATTTTTCTTACATAACCAATTCTCACCCTTCGTTTATTGAAGGCATGTACCAGCAATTTTTACAGGATGCCAATTCAATTGATCCTGAAGTAAAAAAGTTTTTCGAAGGTTTTGATTTTGCGATGCAAAATGGCGCTAGTAATACTGTTACAACTGTATCGTCTAGTACAAGTCAAACAACAAGTAGTGCTTCGAGTACAACAATTCCAAATACGGATAGTAACTCAATTGATTGGGTTAAAGAAATTAATGTTTATCGATTGATATTAGGATATAGAAATAAAGGACATTTAATTGCAAAGACCAATCCCATAAGAGAAAGAAAAGATAGACATGCCAATTTAGATTTACATTTTTTTGGATTGACTGATGCCGATTTACCTGCTACTTTCTGTGCAGGTAATTTTTTAGGTATTGGTGCAGCTACGCTACAAAATATTATTGCTTATTTGCAAAATGTGTATGCAAAAAATATTGGGATAGAATATAAATATATTTCTGATCAAACTAAAGTAGATTGGTTGACCAATGAAATGGAAAATAATTTTTCTGAGCCTATTTCATTGGATCAAAAAAGACGCATCCTTGAAAAATTAAATCAGGGTGTGATATTTGAAAAGTTTTTACACACCAAATACATAGGTCAAAAGCGTTTCTCATTAGAAGGAGGAGAGGCTACGATTGCAGCGCTCGATGCCATTATAAATGTAGGTGCAGAGAATGGTGTAGAAGAAGTGGTCATTGGTATGGCACATCGCGGTCGTTTAAATGTGTTGGCAAATATTATGGGTAAAACCTATGAGCAAATTTTTAGTGAGTTTGAAGGGACTGCAGTGTTGGATCAAACCATGGGAAGTGGGGATGTAAAATACCATATGGGTTATAGTTCAGACATTAAAACTTCATTAGATAAAGAAGTTCATTTGAAGTTAATGCAAAACCCTTCGCATTTGGAAGCAGTAGATCCCGTGGTATTGGGATTTGCACGTGCAAAAGCAGATGTATTATATGAAAATGATTTTAATAAAGTATTGCCCATTTTAATTCATGGGGATGCATCAGTTGCTGGCCAAGGGATTGTGTATGAGATTTTACAAATGTGTGATTTACATGGATATCATACAGGGGGCACTATCCATTTTGTAATTAATAATCAAATTGGTTTTACGACTGATTTTGATGATGCAAGAAGTGCAAACTATTGTACATCGGTTGCGGCCATGGTGCAAGCACCTGTATTGCATGTAAATGGGGATGATGCGGAAGCAGTGTATAAAGCAGTGGTGATTGCGACAAAGTATAGACAAAAGTATCATTCTGATATTTTTGTGGATATGGTTTGTTATCGTAAGCATGGACATAATGAAGGAGATGATCCTAAATATACACAGCCTCAATTGTACAAGTTAATTGAGCAACATAAGAATCCAAGAGAAATTTATGTTGAGTATTTATTACAACATGGAACTTCGGACGCGCAAGGTTTGGCCAAAGAAATGGAACAACAATTTTGGGCCGATTTACAAGCGCGTTTGGATGAGGTAAAGCAAAATCCTTTGCCCTATAAATACCAGGCACCGGAATTGGCTTGGAAAGCAATGCAAAAAGCAACACCTGCCGATTTTGAATCTTCACCCGATACCTCAATTAGTGGGGATAAAGCAAAATATATTTTCAATGCTTTAATGAAGTGGCCGGAAGGTTTTTCGCCACTTAAAAAAGTAGAAAAATTAATACAGGAAAAAATAAAGTTATTTGAATCTGAAAATAAAATTGATTGGGCAACAGGAGAGTTAATGGCTTACGCATCCTTATTGGCAGAAGGTAAAACAGTAAGAATGAGTGGACAGGATGTGAAGCGTGGAACTTTCAGTCACCGTCATGCGGTATTGTTTGATGAAAATACCAATGAACAATATTGTAGATTAGATCATATTTCACAAAATCAACAACCCTTTAGAGTATACAATTCATTGTTAAGTGAATATGGTGTACTAGGATTTGAATATGGATATGCATTGGCCAATGCACAAGCATTGGTTATTTGGGAAGCACAGTTTGGTGATTTCTCCAACGGTGCACAAACCATCATTGACCAATTTATTGCAGCAGGGGAACAAAAATGGCAAAGGCAAAATGGGGTAGTGATGTTATTGCCGCATGGATATGAAGGCCAAGGTCCTGAGCATAGTAGTGCGCGTTTAGAAAGATATTTACAAATGTGTGCAGAATATAATATGGTCATTACCAATATCACCACTGCAGCTAACTTTTTCCATGCATTGCGTCGTCAATTAACTTGGAACTTCCGTAAACCAATGATTAATTTCTCGCCAAAAGCGAACCTAAGAAGTCCATGGACATTTAGTGATATCAAGGAATTTACGGAAGGTGGATTTAAAGAAGTTATTGATGATCGTTTTGTTGCTGATCCAACACAAGTGAAAAAAGTATTGTTCTGTTCAGGTAAAATTTCTTATGAATTAGCAGAGAAGCAAAAAACGGAGAACAGAAATGATATTGCCATTGTACGTATAGAGCAATTGTATCCTTTACCAGTAAATCAAATTAAGGCATTGCAACAAAAATATGACAAAGCTGTTTGGTTCTGGGTGCAAGAAGAGCCATTGAACATGGGTGCTGCAAGTTTCTTACAAATGAATTTGAAAGCTATAAAGTTTGGTGTCATTAGCAGACAGTCCAGTGCTTCTACAGCAACGGGCTATATGAAAGTACATGCCAAAGAACAAGCCGATATTTTAACAACCGCGTTTTCGATATAAACAATAATACGTTTTATTATGATTTCTATAAAAGTACCAACCGTAGGAGAGTCTATCACAGAAGTAACTTTGTTAAAGTGGACAAAGGCCGAAGGAGCATGGGTAGACCGAGACGAAGTAATTGCAGAATTAGAAAGTGAAAAAGCCACTTTTGAAGTAAATGCGGAACAAGCAGGTATCTTGTTTCATAAAGCAAAAGAAGGCGACAGTATATTAATTGGAGATGTATTAGCGGATATTGACGAGTCTGCACCAGAAGCTGCGAAAGCAGCTGATGAAAGAGGAAAAGTTACTACCTCACCTGTGCCAGCAAGCCAAGCGCCAGTAACATCAGTGCCGAATAATGTAAAAGCGACACCAGTAGCTGCAGCTATCATTGCTGATAAAAAAGTGGACACAACGCAAATTAAAGCAAGTGGTTACGCGGGTAAGATTACTAAAATTGATGTATTAGACGCTTTAAATAACCCTGGTAAAATTCAATTTGATGGACAGGAATTATTTTCTCGCAATGTGCGCCCAGAAAAAATGAGCAACCTTAGAAAAACAATTAGTCGTCGTTTGGTGGAAGCAAAAAATACCACTGCGATGTTAACTACTTTTAACGAAGTAGATATGACTGCCATTATGCAAATCAGAAAGCAGTTTAAAGATAAATTTAAGGAAGCGCATGGCGTGAATTTAGGATTTATGAGCTTCTTTGCAAAAGCATGTGCCATTGCATTAACTGAGTGGCCTACTGTAAATGCTTTTATTGATGGGGATCAATTATTGTACCATGACTATGCAGATATTAGCATTGCAGTAAGTACGCCAAGAGGATTAACAGTGCCCGTAATTAGAAACGTAGAGAGCTTAAGCATGGCGGAAATTGAAAAAAATGTAATTATATTAGCAGGAAAGGCAAGAGATTCAAAATTAACTACGGAGGATTTAACAGGTGGCACTTTCACCATCACCAATGGCGGTGTATTTGGAAGGTTAATGAGTACGCCCATTATTAATATTCCTCAGTCTG